>NZ_JBEDYP020000015.1:0-204727 GCF_040117685.2 Gracilimonas sp. BCB1
GGTTTTTTCAACGGTCACATCTTTCTGTGTAGCCCAAACACGGCTTAACTTCCCATTTTCAATGACACCTGAAATGTTGTTAAGGAAGTATTTTTTGTTGCCATCTTTATCAAGCTCTATACTGAGTGCATCCTTAATGTTAAACTCAGAGTCTATTATATTCCTGAAGTACTCAATGTTGTGCTCGCTATCATCATTGCCAAAAAAGAATGCTAATCTCTTTCCAATAATAACGCTACTATCTTTATACCCATACATTTCTGCCATTGCTTCGTTGCAGGCAGCCAGGTAGCCGTGTTTAAAAAACAAGGAAACTTGTTCCAACGGAGGGAGTGAGATATCGATGGGTTCTTCAAATTCAAATAAATAAATACCTTCCGTACTGTTCTGCACAAAGCCCCGGTATTGCTCTTCACTTTTTCTTAATGACTGTTCCGTTAGCTTTTGATCGGTGATATCGATAGACGTACCCACCAGGCTGGCAATGGAACCATCTTCTTCTTTTTGAGGGGTCAATGTAGTCTGGAAATATCGCTCACCCTTGTCGGGCAGGTCAATCTTCTCTTCATAGGAAATTCGCTCTCCCTCATTTATGCATCTCTGATAAACCGTTTTCAAGTGATCAGCGATTTCTTTCGGGAATATTTCATGCGTGTATTTCCCTACTATTTCATCTCTTTGCAAATTGATAAAAGCCAATTGTGCTTTATTCACATCTTGTATGCTGAATAGTCCGGTGTCATGCACTTTAATAACAAAAACGCTGTTTGGAATGTTATCCAGTATCTGACGGGTATATGAGGTTGAAACCATGAAGTGCTAACTCTTAAGAAAAGTGGAATAGTAAATTATTTACAAAGAGCGTAGTGCGCATGTCTATTTTAAATAGGGTTATCGAAGGTACACGAGATTTCTTTAGGAAAAAATTACATTTATTTAAAGTGCCTGTTTCCTATGCCTTTATTGTTTTGTTTTTCAAAAGTTAGTTCAAAAATGGTTCCATTATCTTCATTTTCATATCTGTACGCAGCGTCAATTTGCTCACTTAATACCCGGATGAGGTGAAACCCCAGTGAGGTGTTTGAGTTCACATCAAAATCTCCGGGAAATCCTACTCCGTCATCTTTTATCTTTATTCTGATCAGTTTGTCTTCTTCATTTAGTGTGAAGGTAACGTTACCTTTTTTACGTCCCTTGAAAGCGTGTTTGTAGATATTGGTGATTACCTCATTTACGATAAGTGAAGCCGGAATCGCCTGATTAATATTCAATTTAATAGGTTCACAGTCGATGGTAGTATCGATGTAAGTGTTTGTCCGTAGCGTATCGGATATGTTCTCAACAAGTTTTTGAAGGGTGTCGGAAAACTCAAGTTTTGAAAAGCTTCTGGATTGATACAATAGCTCATGCACCGTGGCCATCGTTTTGATACGAACCACACTATCGAACAGTTTAGCCTGTAAATCCTCATTCTCGGTATCATAAGCTTGAAGTTGAATCATTCCGGAAACAACGGCCAGGTTATTCTTCACGCGGTGATGAATTTCTGAAAGCAGTGTTTCTTTTTCAGTTAGGGATGTTTGTATTTCTTCTTTTGAATAAACTTCCTCCGTTATGTCCTGAATGGCTCCAATCATACGTAATGCATAGCCATTTTTATCTCTTTTGATGTACCCGTTTTCCCTTACATGTGCATAATCCCCATTCGCTTTTTTTAGCCGGTATTCATATGACCAATGATTCTTGGAAGCATCCTTAAGAGTAAGTTTCAGCTTGTCTCTAACTTCCTCTACATCATCTGGGTGAATCAGGTCAATCCATCGGTTAACGGAAGTATCAATATCCGATGGTTTGTAACCAAACAGCGTAGTTAAGCCATCTCCCCAGTGAATAGAGTTATCTTTGGCATCCCAATCATAAATAGCATCGCGAGTGGCTTTGGTAACAAAGTGGTATCGTTCCAGACTTTTCTGAAGCTTTTCCTCGTATTTTTTTCGCTCGGTTATATCCGTCAGAGATCCAACAATTGAAACTGTTTTCCCATCAACCACCAGCGGGGCTTCGTTTACCTCAACCCAGATGATTTCGTCTTTTCCGGTCCTGAGCTGCAATTCATAGGGTTGCTGTCTTTTTCCTGTATCGATGGCCCTTTGTGTTACTTCCACACCCTTTTGGTTTATAGGATGATCTGTAATAAACTCTACCCATCTTTTCTTAGCTTCTTCGGGTTCGAAACCAAGGAAATGTTCCGATTGTGGACTTACATAATTCAGAACGCCATTAACATCATGGGTGTAAAACATATTGGTACTATGTTCCACCACATTCCGGTACTTCTCTTCTGTTTTCTTGAGATTTTCCTCGGCTACTTTACGGTCCGTTATATCCTGCGTACTTCCGAAAATACGAATACACTCACCATTCGCTTGTTCAGGTGTTCCCACTGCTCGAATCCACTTTTTGTTGCCTTTGGCAGTAATAATGGTCAGCTCAACATCGAAGGATTCATTATGTTCTATGGCTCTATTAACAGCTTTTTGAATTTCATTTCTGCTTTCTCCTTCTTCATAAAATTCGATCGCAGTCTCCAGATCCGGCTCATAGTCTGCCGGTACATCGTGAAGTTCTTTAATGAAGGGAGACCAGAATAACTTTTCCTGTTGCAGATCAAGTTCCCAGTTACCGATTTTGGCAATTTGATAGGTTTCATCCATCAGATTAATGAGCCTTTTTTGCTCATTGATGTCAATCATTAAACCCCGGAGTAAGTCTGGTTTTCCTTCTTTACTAACTACAGTAACTACATCGCGTACCCAGGTATATTCACCTGATGCTTTTTTAAAGCGATATTCGAAATCATGATTTTCACCTTTACTGGTCTTACTTTGACAATATTCAACGCATTCCTGTCGGTCTTCAGGATGGATATTTTTCTCCCAGAAGTTAGCTTCATTAAGCCAGTCTTCGGCTTTATACCCAAATAAATGTTCTGCCTGAGGACTTATGTAGGTAAACTCAAAAGTGTCGGCTTTAGCCTCCCAGATAACTCCTTCAACACTTCTTACTAACGATTCATATTTTTCTTTCGAGCGTTCCAATAATTTTTCGGTGAGTACCTGATCGTGTACATCTCTGATGTTATCCACGATTCCGCCAACAGAAGGTTCATTTCTTAGGTCTGTGATAGCGGTTTCATACCATCGCCAGGTATTGTCAGCTTGCTTCATGCGAACAGGAGGGACTCTTACATTCTTTCCGGGATTCTTAACAGCTTCTTTTAGTGCTTCTTCAACTAAATGGAAATCCTCAGGATGGGTTACCTCACTTACATTTATACCTTTTGCTTCTTCCGGTTTATAACCAAATACCGTTTCCACAGATGGGGTCACATACTTTGGGTCGCCATTGCTTCCAAGAATAACGACTACATCGCCACCCTGCTCAACCAGTGAACGAAAGCGAGCTTCCTTTTCTTCTAAATTCTGTTTTGCTTTTTTCTCAGAAGTAATTTCTCTTAGTGTAATAAAAGCCCCAAAAATTTCACCATTGGAACGTCTTGCAGGTTTATACATAACGTCCAAATACCTGAATTTATCATTCCCAATCGGAACTGGGAGCTCTATTTCGATTGTTTCTCCGGTCAGAACTTGTTTATATATTTTCTCTACTGCTTTTTTTCGTTCAGGCAATGCGTACTTAAGAATCGACACCCCGGTTTTTACATCAATCCCAAAAACCTCTTTATAACTTTGGGAGAACTGCTCATTACATAAAAGTATTTCAAGCTTATCGTTAGTAAGAATGAAGCCGCCCTCGGTATGATTAAGTATGATATCCTTTTGTTCTTCGATTAGGATATTCTCGGTAACATCAGAGGCTGTACAGAGGAGATGGGTCAAATTGTTATTGCCATCAAAATATGGAGCTACGGTTATTTCCCAGTACCTGAGTTGAGGTTCTGTTCCATCGGATAAAATATCATACCGGATTGAAGAGAGCTTCTGAGTATTCTTTGTTTCACAAACCTTACGAAATGATGACAAAATCTCTTCAAAATCGGAAAATTTATGATGCTCTTGCTGGTCACGATAAGCTTCGGAAAAAGACTTTCCAACAATATCGCTCTCAGACCTGCTTGAAACTTTCCTGAAGGCATCATTTATGGCCACAATGATAAAAGCCGGCTCGTCAATCTTTATTAGTGCGGTGGGTACAGGCAGGGCCTGAAATATTTCAACGTTTTTATCTTTTTCAATCATACTTGATGATAACTACTTATCAAACCAAAAGTGTAAGCATCCGATTAAACGGAGACTTGGTTTTTGCCAA
Organism: Gracilimonas sp. BCB1; assembly: GCF_040117685.2. NCBI lineage: Bacteria > Pseudomonadati > Balneolota > Balneolia > Balneolales > Balneolaceae > Gracilimonas > Gracilimonas sp. BCB1. The sequence continues at coordinate 4,330 of NZ_JBEDYP020000015.1, forward strand.
CTATATCTATTAAACTAAAAAAGCCGCCCTGTTGCAAGGCGGCTTTTGAAGTATTGAAGTTTATTTATAATCAGAAATAAAAAGTGGCCGATACTCTGGCGGAAGTTGAAAGATTTGTAGCGCTATCCCCAAACCGGCTGTTCAGGTTTCCATCAGCACTAACACTAAACTTATCCGAAAAGAAATATTCAGCCCCATATCCCACTCCAAGATTAAAATCAGTTATGGAGTTATTTGCGTTACTGAAGGAAGTGTTTGTAAATCCTAAAGTACCGGTAAAATAGGTACTCAAAGCATTGCTTGTACTTGTATAATACCGGGGACGAATTCCAATCCCAATGTTAGTTGACTGATCCTGGGTTGTGCTGAACCCGATGTAGGGTGCCAGGGAAAAGGATTCATTAAGCATATATGGCATCTCAATTGAGTTTTGCCCGGTTAAGTTAGCACGTATTCCGAAAGATCCTGTTTCAGGAATGGATTGTGCCTGAGCCGTAAAAGTAACGCCCAGTATAATTGCACATAGGATGGTACAAACTTTTGAAAAATTCATAAGTATCTCCGATAGTTGGTTAGTTCGTATTAATTTTTCTAAGTATAAGAGTAAAAGATGTATGAAATGTTACCCTATTAGTAATCATTCAATATTATATAACTCTTTAATCTGTTCATAGTTCCGATAATCAATAGCTTTGGTCCGGATAATTTCTGAAGGAGGGATAGCAATTACCCGCAATATATCACCATCGAAGAGGGCTTCATTTGCCTGATTATTATCAGCTGCTTCACCCTCTAATACCAAGCTGAAATTGTCAATATCAAAATAGTATCGGAGATTAACGAGGTCATCTTCAAATGGAATGGAATAAGGGAGGGCATGCCAGGCGGTGGTTCCTTCGAACCGGATATATCCTAATACCATTCCGTAATCAACCATTTCCACATCAAGATTATCCCATCCGTAGTTCGCAACTGATACAAATTCGTCTTCAGAAACGAAATCATTTGCACGAATTGTGATGGTGCTTGAATAGACAAGATCAACTTCACCTTCCACGTCATTATCGTAAATAGTGCAAGAGGAGAATGAGATCAGCATCAGCGCAACAAGAAGTAATTTAATTATTTTCATAACCTGCTCCGTATTTTTTTCATTAATGTTCCTAACGGAACACGGAGTAAGGATAGAAAGGAAGAACCTCTGATTATATCACATCTTTAGATTAGGCAATTCATGCGATGGGGTGGGTATAATAAAAAAGCCGGCATAACCGGCTTTAAGAAAATTTGCTATGATAGCTAATGTTAGAACCAGTGAGTATATGCATACATACCGGCAGCAATCAGCATGAAATTGAGGATACTCAACGGAAGTAACCGAGCCCAGCCAAGCTTCATCACCTGATTGTATTTAAATCGTGGGATGGTCCAGCGTACCCAGATAAATACGAAGCACCAGAATACTACTTTAGCCATGAATACGGATACATCCAGAATTCCCTTTGCTACTGGAGTCATTTCCGGAAGCCAGTATCCGGCAAACGGAAGGTGATAACTTCCAAAAAAGAAAGTGGTAATCAATACGCTTCCGATAAATACGTGCATATACTCGGCAAGGAAGAACATCCCGAAGCGCATACCACTGTATTCTGTGTGGAAACCTCCCACAAGCTCCTGTTCCGCTTCAACCAGATCGAATGGAGTTCGGTTAGCCTCGGCAAATGCAGCGATAATAAATATCACAGCTCCGATTGGATTAATAAATACATTCCAGAGATACTCCTGAGAAGCAGCAATTTCAACCATACTTAATGATCCTGCAACCAAAACAACAGAGGCTAAAGCCATACCCATGGGCAGTTCGTAACTGATCATCTGCGCGGCGGCTCTCAGTCCGCCAAGAAGAGAGTATTTACTGTTGGAAGACCAACCTGCTAATGTTACTCCATAAACTCCAAGGGAGGCAATGGCTAAAATAAAAAGAACACCTGCGTTGATATCAGTTACATAAAGATTCTCACCAAATGGAATAACAGAAACCGTCATAAATGCCGTAAAAACGGGTATAACCGGTGCGATATGGTGAATCACTTTGTACCCTTGAGAAGGGGTTACGTCCTCTTTGAGCAACAGCTTAACTACGTCTGCTACGGGTTGTAATAAACCTGCGGGGCCTACACGGTTTGGTCCTACGCGGTTCTGAATTAACCCGGCAATACGTCGTTCAGCATATACCAATAGGGCTGCTGAATTAAGCCAGGTAAAAATACCCAGGCTAAGAACGGCAACCCAGGTAGGGATAAATAACAATCCGAAAATATCAATTCCACCTGTACTCATTTATGCAGTTGCCTCTTTTTTGGTTGAAGGGTTAAGGTTCACGCCCATTTCATTATCCATTCGCTCGTAACTTATGTTCTCGAAGGATGGGTTTGAAGATGCTATCTCATCCATAATTTCACGGGAAGTGCCAAACTCAATATCTAATCCCAATCGCCCGGCCAATCGGTTCATGATTTCCCATGCAGGAGCACAATCCACTTTATTATCCTCGGTTACCCAGTTATCAAAATTGGTTCCGTAGCGATCCAGCCGGCCTTGTGACATTTCCAGATCCAGGCTTCGGTGTGTGTATTTGGTTTCTTTGGCAGGGAAGGAGCGTTGAATTCGGCCATCTACATTTACGTAGCTGGCTGCATGCTCAGCAATACATGTGACAGGAATTACGAGATCAGCCACTTTGCTGGTATCGCATTCATTGGTTGAAAGTAATATGCTGAATTTACCTTTAAGGTCATCAGCAGATAGCTCCTCACGGTCAATCAATTCATCTGAAAGCATGATAACGATTTTAGCGTCTTTCACCTCAGACTTCAAGTTGTTGCTTTCCTTATAACCAATCAGTTTAACTCCGTTTGTATTTGGAGCCTGATCATCTGTTAATAAGAAGTCATCGCCAGCACCCTCAATAATGTGAGGAGCAAATTTAAAGTTATTTACACCCCAAAGATTGAATACTTTCATTAACGCATAGTTCTCTTCAACAGAGGCGTGTGCACTTCCGATAACTAAAACATCTTCCGGTTTTCCGGCTTCCAGTGTTTCAGCAAAGGTTTCAATGGCGTTGTTCCATGATGTCTTCGACTGATGGTCTCCATCCAGCTTGAGGGCAGGGCGGGAGATACGGTTCTCGTTAAACCTTCGGTAAGCTTGGCGTCCGTCATCCGGCATCCAGTGATCGTTAACTTCCCCGTTAAATCTTGGAGTGATTCTGAGTACAAGGTTATCCCGGGTCCAGATATCGATATTGGTTCCTTTACCGTTGGTCACATCAATGCTTGGGGTCTGGTTCATTTCCCAAACACGTGCTTTAAAGCGGAAATCGGTAGAGGTTAGGGCACCAACCGGACAAATATCAATGGTGTTCATTGAATAGGGATCGTCAAACTCACGTCCGGGTGCTGTAATGGGGTAGTTCTTGTCGCCACGGGAAGTAATAGTCAGTTGATGTGTTTCACTGATTTCTTCTGTAAAGCGAACACACCGGGTACAATTAATGCATCGTTCGGCATCAAGAGTTACTCGTGGGCCAAGTTCAACCCGCTTAGGCTTATGTACTTTCTTAACCTCAAATCGGCTGCCTTCCGGTCCATATTTATAAGTTTGAATCTGCAGCGGACATTCACCGGCCTGATCGCAAATCGGGCAATCAAGAGGGTGGTTTACCAGGATCAGCTCCATGGTATCTTTCTGGGCCCGGGCTACTTCCTCACTGGTTTCCTGGGTTTCAACAACCATGCCATCCTGCATTTGCATGGTACAGGAAGTCTGCATTTTTGGAAACCATCGGATTTCGCGTTCCCCATTCTCATCCAGTTCATATTCGCCGGTCTCCCGGTTTTTAACTGGTGTCCCAACTTTCACATAACACTGTCGGCAATTAGCCGGAGCGCTCATAGATGGGTGGTAGCAGAAGAAGGGAACTTCTTTGCCATTATCTAAAATAAATTGAAGCAGGCCTTTTTCGGTGCCTTCTTCGAATTCGTATCGTTGTCCGTCTATAAATATTTCTGGCATACTCGATTGTTGATTTTTGATTTTTGATTGATGATTCAATCAAAAACAATCATTTTCTTTTAGGCGACTGCGTGAACTGATTTTTTGCAGCGAGCTTCAAATTCGTCTCTGAAGCGGTTAATGGTGTGGCGAATTGGCCATGCAGCAGCATCAGCCAGGGCACAAATAGTTCTTCCTTCCATCTGTGTAGTAAGATCCAATAGAAGATCTAAATCTCTGATCTCACCATCACCGTTTTTAATTTTCAATAAAATCTTTTCAGCCCAGCCGGTTCCTTCACGGCAAGGTGTACATTGTCCACAAGACTCGTGGTGATAGAAATGGGAAATTCTCCAAAGAGCATCAACCATGTCCGTGTCTTCATCCATCACAATCATACCGGCTGTTCCCATCATAGAACCGGCTTCCCGAAGTGAGTCGGCATCCATGGATGTATTTTCCAATTGGTCTGCTCTTAAAACAGGGGTAGATGACCCACCTGGTATGAGTGCTTTTAATTTCTTTCCGCCCCGAATTCCCTGAGCTACATCATTAATCAAATCCATTACAGGTACACCGGTAGGCAGTTCATACACTCCCGGACGATTCACGTGACCTGAAATCCCATATAAAACCGGGCCGGGGTGATTTTCAGCACCAATGCCTTTAAACCAGTCGGCCCCGTTCTGGATAACCAATGGTACATTGGCCAGCGTTTCAATATTATTAATGGTTGTCGGCCGGCCCCAAAGTCCTTTTTGAGCAGGGAAGGGCGGCTTAACACGTGGATACCCACGTTTTCCTTCCAGCGATTCGAGCATAGAAGTTTCCTCGCCACAGATATAAGCTCCGGCACCATAGGTTATTTCAAATTCAACGCTATAATCAGTTCCAAATAAGTTTTCCCCTATATATCCTTTATCCCGGGCATCCTGAAGTGCTTTCTCCATCATCTTTACCCAGGAAATATACTCACCACGCACATACACATATATAGTAGTGATTTGCATGGCATATGCGGCAATAAGTGCACCTTCAATAAAAAGGTGGGGGTTGTATTCAAAAATCTTACGGTCTTTAAACGTGCCAGGCTCAGATTCATCACCGTTACAGGCAAGGTAGCGCGGTCCGCCATCAGGCTTGGGCATAAAAGACCACTTCAATCCGGCATTAAATCCGGCCCCGCCACGGCCCCGAATGTTAGCAGCTTTCACTTCATTTACGACCCCTTCAGGTGTCCAGTCGCTGTTTGTGACTACTTTTTTAAGCGATTCATACCCACCATTTTTCTCGTAAACCTCAATCTTTTCAAGATTTGGTATATCGGGAATAAGAACGGGTTCAAATGATTTCCAGTCTGAGGCCATAATTACTTAAATATTTCTTTTTTCGAGGAGAGGCATTCCTACCGATTCAAATTCAGGCATTTTATCCTTTTTCAGGCTGTCAATAACTTTATCCAGCTTTTCTTCGGTTAGGTGATTTACATACACATCGTTGGTGATCTGCATCATTGGGGCATAACCACATGCACCCAGGCATTCTACCGATTGGATACTGAACATGCCGTCTTCGGTGGTTTCACCGGCTTTGATGCCCAGTTTATCTTCCAGGTAGTTCAGCATTTCATATCCGCCGCAAAGCTGACAACTGGTTGTTGTACAAACGTCCAGTACGTATTTACCTTTGCGCTCTTTATAATATTGGGTATAGAAGGTTGCCACACCGTGAACATGAGATTCAGGCAAGTCAAGAGTCTCGGCAACAAGGCGTTGAACCGGCGGTTCCACGTGCCCAAACCGACGCTGAGCTACCCAAAGAGTTGGCAGGGTAGCGGGCATTACGGTTGGAAACTTCGCCTTTATGGTTTCGATTTCCTCTAAGTCTTCTTTTGTAAATTCGTACGTTTCTTCCATTTATTTATCTGCTTCTCCCATTACAGGATCAATTCCTCCGATTATAACAACCGTATCCGCCACCATTTCACCATCCAGTATATGCTCCAGTACCTGAAGATTTCTGAGGGAAGGGGTATTTACTTTTAATCTCCATGGATGTCCGGTTCCATCGCTTTGAATAAAGTAGCCAAGTTCACCTTTTGGGGATTCCACGGCATGGTAAACTTCTTTTCCTGCAGGGGGACAAATTCCGGTATCCGTCATCATGAAATCATGAATCATACCTTCCATAGAATAATAAACTTCGTCTTTAGAAGGATAAGCCTGCTTGGCATTGTTCGTTCGAACAGGGCCTTTTGGCATTTTGTCAAAGCACTGCTGAATGATCTTGATACTTTCAGCCATTTCTTCCATCCGAACAAAATATCGGGCAAGGTTATCACCTTCCAGACGAGTAGGAACTTCAAAATCTACTTCATCATATTTCAGATATGGCTTGATAATTCGCTGATCAACAGCATAGCCGGATGCTCTGAGTACCGGTCCCGTTGCTCCAAGGTCTAATGCATTTTCAGTTTTAAGAATCCCGACATTTTCATTTCGATCAATGAATATTCGATTTCTATCCAAAAGGCCATGCCAGTCTTTAAGCTCCTGAGGGAATTTCTCAACAAACTCCTTAATGCGGGCAATGGCGTCGTCAGTCAGATCGTTGGCCACACCGCCAATTCTGGAGTGAGAAACGGTGAACCGGTGTCCGGCTACTTCATCAAAAATATCATAGATTTTTTCACGCTCTCGGAAGGTCCAAATGAAGAAAGAAATAGCTCCGGCATCCATCACCATGGTACCTAACCAAAGCAGGTGAGAGGAGATACGAGCCAGTTCACAACAAATCATTCGAATGTATTGGGCTCGTTCAGGTACTTCTACTTCCGCAAGTTTCTCAACAGCTGTACATAAAGCTACGTTATTGCTATATGGCGAAAGATAATCCATCCGGTCGGTGTACGGCATGAATTCCTGATAGGTCTTATTCTCTGCAATCTTCTCAACCCCTCGGTGCAGATAACCAATGTCAATCTTGGTCTTTTCAATTAATTCACCCCGCAGCTGAAGGATTAGGCGCAGCACACCATGAGTAGCCGGGTGCTGAGGACCCATGTTCAATATCATTTTAGCATTCAGCGGGTCTTCGCTGTCAATCTCTTCAATGGTAGTATGCTTGTCCTCGAGACTTTTATATATACCTCGCTGGTGTTCCTTAAAAAACTTCGGATCTACCTTACTGTTAATGTCTTTGAGTTTCATGCCTTACTCCGTATCTGGGGTTGTGTTAGGCAGTTCAATAGAACCGGGGATACCCAACAGCGGAAATTCTTTTCTTAGCGGGAAGTACTCGAAATCTTCCGGCATATACATTCTCCTGTGATCTGGGTGTCCTTCAAACTTAACACCATACATATCATAAATTTCACGTTCAAACCAACCGGCTGATGTCCATAGGGAAGTAGATGTAGGAAGCTGTGGATTTTCTTCCTCAACCCGGGTTTTTACAAACATTCTATCCTGAGTTCGAAGATTCATGATGTTGTATATCACTTCAAACCGTTCGTCAGATGTGTACCGGTCTGTTCCAATAATATCACACAGGAAAATAAAGTGGTGCTTTTCCTTCAGGTATTTCAGAATGTCGATAATGTTTTCTTTTTCAACCCGGATGTAGGTATGATCACAGGATTGATAAACTTCAATCAAATCTTCCGAAAAATCAGAAGAAAGGCCATCCACTACGCCTTGTTCCGTTTTGTTCAAGTCTAAACTCATAATCTTAAGTGTCTAATAAAACAGAGTGCTCGGTTTTAATTTTGTCCTGAATCTTCATGAGCGCATGAAGCAGGGCATCGGGGCGGGGTGGGCAACCGGAAACATAAGCGTCAACCGGCAGGTAATTGTCAACTCCCTGAACCACTCCATAGCAACGGTGCATACCTCCGGTTGATGCACAAGCCCCCATTGCGATACACCATTTAGGGTCGGGCATTTGATCCCAGATTCGGCGAATGGCGTGCGACATTTTATAAGTCGACCATCCCGCCACAATCATAACGTCACTTTGACGGGGAGAGAAGCGCATAACCTCCGAACCGAAGCGAGAGGCGTCATAACGTGGTCCTGCAAATGCCATCATCTCAATTGCGCAACAGGCAAGTCCCATTGGCATAGGCCAGGCGGCGTTAGCCCGGGCCCAGTTTGTGAGCGCATCAATTTTAGTTGTGAAAAAACCTTCACCAAGTGCTGATTCGATTCCCATGGTAGTTATTAAGCTTTAAAATGATTTAAGTCCCAGTCTAAGGTACCTTTCTTCAGGGTGTATAGAAGTCCGACGAATAGTATTACAATAAATAGCATCATGGCCATGAACGTTCCTGCACCAAATTCTAAATAGCGAACCGCCCAGGGGTATATAAATACGACTTCAAGGTCGAATACTATAAATTCCATCGCTACCAGATAGAAACTGATAGAATAGCGGTCTTTGGCTTCCCCTACCGGATCCATTCCACTTTCGTAAGGATCTAATTTGTTCTTATTGGGACGAAACGGCCCTAAAATCTTTGATAGGATCAGAAAAGCAGCTGCCAGAATTAAGGCAACGATACCTACAATTAAAATCGGAAAATAATTTTCGAGCATATATCTGAAATGTTCTCGGTTAACGGGCTGAAAAGTTACCCTCAATGTTTCGCAATGTCAACGAAATTGGGCGAGAATATAGGCTTTATTTGAATTTTTATGGAAGAAAAAAGATTGAATTTCGGCTAAACTTTTTAAGATTGAATAAAGTTGCATTAATAAACGAGCAGGTTTAAGACTTAACTAAAATTCGTTACCTTCTAAAGCCAACCTATAAAAGCATATAAAAGGTGTTGATTTGAGTAAAGTACTAATGGAGATTCTGGGACTTTCAACAAGCCCGAGCAGTGGAGGAGCGTACGCTTTAATTTTAACTGAAGCGGAAGGAAATCAAAGACTCCCAATTATAATTGGTTCTTTTGAGGCTCAGGCAATTGCTCTGGAGCTGGAGAATATCAAACCGCCCCGTCCTATGACTCACGACTTGTTAAAAAACTTCTTTTTAACTTTCGACACTCAGGTAAAACAGGTCTTCATTAACGACTTATCGGAAGGAACCTTTTATGCCCAGATTATATTTGAACGTGAAAATCAGTTGGTAGAACTGGATGCACGCCCGAGTGATGCCATTGCATTAGCTGTACGTTTTAATGCACCTATTTATGTTAATAATGAGGTATTGAAGGAGGCGGGTATAAGTACGGAGCCGGAAAATCAAACTTTGGAAGAAGCACTGAAAAGTGATGAGCCGGCACCAGGGCAAAAAGAATTAACCCAGCTTGAAAAGTTGGAGGAAGAACTTCAAACGGCTATTGAAACAGAAAATTACGAGAAGGCGGCAAAGATACGTGACCGCATTTCTAAAATGAAAGGATAAATTTTGGACCTATCTGGATGTTCGTTTAGCGAACTGTCTTATTCATCGCTATTCACAACCTACCTAACTAATTACGATAAGCTCAGCTCATTTTATGAGTTTAATCCTCTGGATGAGGCTGATATAAAAAAAGAGCGAACACTCTCACCGGTGCTCACTATAAAGATGCTTACATAGAAGCGCTGAGAAAGTACCATGAAGAACTGGGGATTTCCTCTTCACAAGCAGAACAGTTGAAGAAACTCGGTGATAAAGATGCACTTGTTGTAGTAACCGGCCAGCAGTTGGGCATCTTGGGTGGACCTATGTTCACCATTTATAAAACAATGTCCGCTATTTTGCTTGCCCGCAGCTATCAGGAAAAATTAGGTCGTCCCGTCGTTCCCGTATTCTGGCTGGCAGATGAAGATCATGATTTTGATGAAATATCCTGGACAGGTATAACCGGCAGAAAAGACTTCACAAAAATTCATTTAAACGAACAGGGAAGTGGAAAGCCTGTGTCTGATGAATTGGTCACTGCTCAAATTGAAGAATTGAAATCTCAGGTTAAAGAAGAACTTTTCGATACTGATTTTTCAGATGCTCTTTGGAGCCAAATAAATGAACACTACCAGGAAGGGAAAACCCATGCCCAGGCATTTGCCGGTTTAATAAATGAGTGGTTTGCTGAAGAAGGTCTGTTGATTGCTGGTAGCAATTTTGCCTCTGTTAAAAAACTGTTGAGTAAACAATTCTCTGTTAGCATATCGGGGGCTGATGCGATTTATGATTCGATAGAGAATCAAAGTGCAGAACTCGAAAATGAGTTTCACCGGCAGGTGATGAATGGTGATTCCAACCTGTTTTACCTATCAGAGATGGAAGGCAGACAAAAGCTTAACAGGGATGGGAATGGCTGGAAGGCCGGTGAGAAAGGCTGGACAGAAGATGAGCTTATTGAAGAAATTCAAAGCCATCCTGAAAAATTCTCTCCCAATGTTTTTCTGCGCCCGGTAATACAGGATGTGCTTTTACCAACTCTTGGATATGTGGCCGGCCCCGGTGAACTGGCCTATTACGGACAGATGAAAGACTTTTATTCTCAATTCGATCTGCAAATGCCTCCAATTTTCCCAAGATTCAGTGGTACTATTGTAGAGTCGGCAATATCCAGAATTGTAGAAAAGCTGCCCTTTAGTTTTTGCGAATATGGTAAGCGGATAGAAGACCTTGAATCCGAATTTATAGAACAAACCGATACCGATGATATAGAACAGGTATTTAGTGAATGGAAGGAAAAGCTGAATGAGGCCGCAGAAGAACCCCTTAAGGTGATTAATGAAATTGACCCGACTCTGGATGGTACCGTCGGGAAAACCATAGCCGGCTTTGGCAATGAACTGGATAAACTAAAGGGCAGAGTGTATCGCTCCATCAAAAAACAAGAAGAAATACAGTTAAGCCGTATCGAAAAAATAAAAGTGAATCTATTTCCGGATGGTGGTTTGCAAGAGCGAGCAGTTTCACCGGTTTACTTTATGAATAAGTACGGCACAGGTATATGGAATGAACTACTGGCTGAGATAGAGAAGGAAGGCCCGGATCTGACTAAACATCACTTAATTGAGCTATGAGTACCGCTTCCCAAAGAAAGCAGGAATTGAGGGAGAAAGTATTAGCTGAAAGGCAGCAAATTTCTGCCCGGGAGTGGAAGAAGAAATCAGAACTAATTATCTCTTCTTTTATGAATACCGGTTTCTACCAGGAAGCAAAAACGGTTCATACCTACATATCCATGAACCAACGCCGGGAAGTATGTACCGATAAGTTAGTGGAAGACATATTAAAAGGAGGGAAAAGAGTTGTGGTACCAGTAACAAATTTTGAAAAAGGAACTTTAACACACTCTGTGATCAGCTCTATTTCCGATTTGCAAAAGAATAAATGGGGAGTGGACGAACCTAAGCATATTACTCCGATTGATGAGGAAGCTCTTGATGTAATTGTAATCCCCATGGCTGCGGCTGATAGAGCAGGGAACCGGCTTGGATATGGCAAGGGCTTCTATGATCGTTTTTTAGGTAAAACCGATGCTTTAAAAGTAGGACTGGTGTTTGACGCCTTTCTTTTTGATGAAATTCCTACTGAGGAATTTGATAAAAAATTAGACGTGATAATTTCTGAGAATGAAGTGATTTTCGCGTAACAATGCACTAATTTTGCCGTAGGGCACAACGGAGGAAAAAATTATTATGGCTGACAAAACCCGAACAAAACAAGCATCAAGAACCGGTACCGCATCTCTGGAGTTTAATGATTTTGAGCTAAACTCAACCATGCAGGAGTTCCTGAAAGAAGAGGAAAAAGATACGGGGAAAAGTATTTGGAATATCGCAACTATTTCGGGCATGGTGATGCTGTTTCTGGCTATTACCTTTTTGATTCAATGGATTGGTTTGCCCATCGGTGAAGGGCTCGCAAATTTTGTTAGCGATGCTATAGTTGGTCTGCCCATAATTGGAGGGGCATTAATAACGCTGATTGGATTTGGATACTTTGTGGGTGATCGAAAAAGAGCTAGAAAAATCAAAAAGGCTCAGAAGAAAGCTAAAGCTGCCTCTTCAGGTTCCTATTCTGATATTCCCGGTGCTGAAGAAAGCCCATATTCTTCAAATTCTAAGCTAAACAATGCGTTGGACTCAAAATCCGTATCCGGCAAAAGTAAGTCGTATAGCGGCATAGATAATTTTGGTTACCGACATTCCAAAAGACTGATGAAATCCAGATCGGATAAAAAATGGGCTGGTGTTTGTGGAGGTTTAGCCAAGTATTTTGGCATTAGTGCCACGGTTGTTAGGTTTATATTTGTAGCTGCATTTTTTATGGGTTGGGGTGCCAGTTTACTAGTCTATTTTGGTCTTTCACTGGCCATGCCTAAAGAACCGGTAGAAATGATGGACGACTTTGATTATTGATTATTAAAAACCAGGATCTGTTTTTTCAGACTTAGTGATTCTGTTCTGAAAAAACATATATTTATTTGTGATTTCTTAAAGGCCTTCATTAATTTCGAAGGCCTTTTTTAATTAGTTTTATAAAGTAAATTAATTAGTAAGGTTTTTTTAAACTGACTACCTTTCTGCCATATTGTGCTCTTTAAGTTATGGCAGATTCAACCCAAAAAAGTTAGCTCTTGAAGCCAGAAGAAAGTTTAATTCTAATCGTAGATGATACGCCTGCCAACCTTCGTCTGTTATCTCATGTTTTATCGAAAGAAGGCTATAAACATATAGAAGCTTCAGACGGACGGGAAGCTATGGAATTAGCCGAGAAGCATGAGCCTGATTTGATTTTATTGGACATTATGATGCCCGATATAAGTGGGTTTGAAGTGGTTAAATTTATCAAGTCGAATCAGTTGCTTGAGGATATTCCGGTTATTTTTCTTAGCTCACTATCTGATACCGAAGACAAGGTTCAGGGATTTAAATATGGTGGGGTTGATTACATTACCAAGCCCTTTCAAAAGGAGGAGACCCTGGCCAGGATCAGGACTCACTTGCAGATACGCTCCCTTCAAAAGCAATTGAACGAACGAATTAACATTTTGAGAGAGCGTGAAATTGAGTTGAGCCGTTTGAATCAGAAAAAAGATGATTTGGTTCGTACAGTAAGTCATGATATAAAGAATCCGCTTACCGGTATTATCGGGCTGGTAAAGCTTATGAGAGATAGCGACAAAATTTCTGCGGAGGAGCAAACCCAAATGCTTTCTGTGATTGAGGAAAGTGGAACCAATCTTTTGAATTTGGTGCGGGAAGTTCTAGACCGGGAATCAAAGAAAACAGAACCGGAAGAACTTGATTATTCAACCGTATCAATTACGGATTTACTTGAACGGGTTATTTCAATGAATAAGGCTAAATCCGTTGTTAAAAATGTAAAGCTCGATTATACTGTGAATCCGGATAATTTATTGATGGAAGCCGATCAAAATAAGATTGAGATAGCGATCAATAATCTGGTTTCTAATGCATTGAAGTTTACTCCTTCAGGCGGAGAAGTAGCTGTTCTTGCAAACGAAATAGACGGCATTGTTGAATTAAAAGTAAAGGATACAGGAATTGGTATCCCAAAAAAATTACAGGAAGATTTATTTACGAATGCCAAGAAGTCATCCCGAAATGGAACCAATGGTGAAGTAGGAACAGGACTTGGTTTAGATATCGTACAGTTCTATGTTGAGTTGCACAAAGGGGAGATCTGTGTTGAATCTGAATTGGATGAAGGCACCACGTTTTTTATAAAAATACCTATAGAAAAAGTTAGCTAAATAATAAAGTATATGAATTACAAGGTTTTAGTTATTGATGATGATGAACCTATTCACTTCATGATCAAAAACCTCCTTAAAAAAGAGTTTACTGTTTTAAACGCACATAATGTGCAGGAAGCGATTGATATTCTTTCAGAAAAAGATGTTAACCTGATTCTTTCTGACATTCATATGCCGGGGATTTCAGGACTGGAGTTTTTGGAGTCTATTCGACTGGATGAAAAAAAGAAAAAGATTCCTGTTTTGATTATGACCAACCTACCAACGGTAGAGAAAGAGCAAAAAGCGTATGATCTGGGCGCTGCCGATTTCATAAAAAAGGAACTTCTTAATAATGACAGGGAGCGGGTACTCGAGATAATCCGCATGAAGATTGTTACGGATATACGAATTGCCGGCCTTGATGAGGATCAATCTAAAAAGAAAGACCGTCTGGTTATGAAGTTAATGGAGACGGCTATTTCCGGTTCGTTTTCAGACACTGTGGAAACCCTCGGTAAAGGATTGAATGAAATCGTTTCGAATAAATTTACCGGTTTTTGGATGGTACAGGATAACCAATCCAAATTATTATACCTTGAGTCTCATAATTCGAAAAAACCTGATAATGTCACAGATATAAGTGAGGAGAAGGGTTTCAGTAATCTACGTGAAAACAAAGAAGCGTATTTGACCAATCATGTATTTAATGATGATTTTGGCTTTTTTGTGGACTTTTCGAAGAAAGAAGAGCTTGCTGCAGAAATTTCAGTGCCTTTGTTTGCGGTTAGTGAGCGGGAGTTATTGATGAATAATATGAAAGTTCCCTCTGATGCCCCAATGTTTGGGGTATTACTGATGAAAAGGTCTATACTTTTTTCATCCACTGAGTTCGAACTTGTATCCAGATTAATTAAGCAATCGGGATCCATTCTATACAGGCTGTACAAAAAAGCGAACTCCTGATTTATTTATATGAAAGTTCTGCTCATTATAGAAGGAACCTATCCGTGGTACAGAGGCGGGGTAAGCGAATGGGTTTACCAATACCTGTGTCATCTTTCGGAATTTGATTTCACCATCTTACAAATTGCTACCGATGAATTTCAGGGGCAGAATCCTTCTGAAGCTCTGTATCCTTTAACCGACAATATCAGCGATTTTATTCGAATTTCACCCCCTCAAATGGATGGTGAATCATTAGCATTTCTCGAGAATTGGTACATTAATTCCTTGTCAAGACACACTTTGTCCAATGCTGATTTTGATCTCATACATGTAACCAATACCGGTTTTGCAGGTTGGATAGGAAGCAGGATGTCTGTTCAGAACGATATCCCATTGTTACTGACTGAACATGCTATTTACTGGAAGGAGATTGAAATGGGAGCTGTTGCGCTGGAGTGTGGATACAAAATTCCAGAAAACAGCCGTGATAAAACCGATATGATATCCTCTTTCAAAGATCTTGCTTTACACACATATAAACATGCAGAGCAAGTGGTTTCGGTTTCTGAATCAAATATTCCTTTTCAAAAAGAATTGGGAGCAAAGGCCTTAAAATATATTCCCAATGGAATTCCTGCATCCTGGCTCAAGCCGGAGAAAAGCAGAGCCAAACGGCCGGTAATTGGTTGGGTTGGGCGATGCGCAGAAATGAAAAACCCGCTTGCTTTTTTTGAACTGGTTGATGCGTTCAGAGAGCACAGCATCAACCCCGAATTTAGGATGCTACTCAGTGATGCCAACGAAGAGAAACTGGAAAAGCAGGTTCGGGCAATGGCATCCGAATATCCTGAAGTGGAGTGTATCTGGAACCGGTCTGCAAAAAGTTACTTTATTGAATTTGATTTTTTGTCGATAACCAGTCACAACGAATCTCAACCGCTGGTCATGTTAGAGGCATTAGCTCATAAAGCGTTACCTGTAGGTTTTCGTATTGGTGATTTAACTGAAAAATATGGCCTTGTTTTGTCACCCGGAGCTCCTATAGGAGTTCTGGCCGAGAACATTGTTAAGCTCTGGGAAAATCAGCAACATTTTGAACGTTATGTAAATAACCGTTTTAAAAGAGTAAAAAAAGAACATACATGGGAACATGTTTTTTCTGACTATGAGGTATTAATGAAAGATATGACCCAAAAGGAGGATGCGGCAGAAGAGTGAGCAAAGACAGACCATATGTGTTGTTTGAAACAGAAGGTTCTTATCCTTTCAGCGGGGGGGGTGTATCAACGTGGTCTCATATATTGTGCACAGAGTTAGTGGGTAAGGTGGATTTCGAGCTGCTGGCCATTACCGGTAATCCCTATGTCGAAAGCCGGTACCGACTCCCTGAAAACATAAAGAGGATTACCCATATACCTCTGTGGGGAGTTGACGAACCCTCGGATTATTACGACGACCGCCAACCATTTTCATATCAAATCGAAAAGAAGTCCAGAGTATCCAAGAAGGTTATCAACGCCTATTTTAAACCTATTTTTGAAGATTTCATCAAGTGCCTTTTCGACCCTTATACTGATGTAAATAGGATCAGTGATATTCTTTACGGATTTTGGAAATACTTTCAATACTACGACTATAAACAAACCTTAAGGCAGCCTTTATTGTGGACCGGATTTAAACAGTCGATTATAAATAATTTTGAAGAGTCTGATTTATCGTATAACGAGCAGCCCCGGGTCTTTGATATTACGTTCGGTATGCGCTGGTTGTATCACTTTTTAATGCCGGTGGCTGCACCCATTTCGGACCAAGTGGATGTCACTCATGCAACTTTGGCCGGATTTCCGGCATTGATTTCTATAGCCGCTAAATATGAAAAAGGCATACCAAGTATGGTAACCGATCACGGGGTGTATATGCGGGAGCGGTTGATCAATGTTGGACAAGCTGACATGCCATTCTTTTCAAAGAAACTGCTTGTAGACCTTTCGACACTGGTAAGCCGTGCCGTGTATTATACAGCTGATCAGATTTCACCAGTTACTACGGCAAATAAGGAATGGGAAAAACGATTTGAGGCCGAAGAGCAAAATATTGTTCCAATTTACAACGGAGTAAATACTGACCTTTTCAAACCCACTCCAAAACCCAGACAAACAAAGGATGTTCCAACTGTAATAGCTGTAGCCCAGGTCTTTCCATTAAAAGATATCGAAACGATGATTCGCGCGGCTGATATTGTTCGTAAAGAAGTCCCTGAGGTGCAGTTCAAGGTGTATGGCAGTCTTGAAGTGGACAAAGAATATGTGGCCAGATGTAAAGCCTTGGTATCGGAGTTAGAGCTGAATGATACATTCCATTTTGGAGGGTTCCACGACCAGCCCAGTATGATTTTTAATGAAGGGGATATCTCCATTTTAACTTCAATATCGGAAGGTTTTCCATATACCGTCATTGAATCAATGAGCTGTGGACGACCGGTTGTTGCTACGGATGTGGGAGGAATACGAGATGCACTTGAGGGATGCGGGATTTTATGCAAGCCCCGTGATCCTCAGGATATTGCAAAAGGAGTGGTTACATTATTGAAGGATGACGATCTGCGACTTGAGCTGGGCAGAAAGGCCCGGGATCGGGTTCTGCTTACTTTCACTACAGAAAAGTCGGTGAATGCATATTACGATTCATATATCAAGCTTGCTTCAAAAGAACGGACTCCATGGAAAGAGCGTGTTCAGGTAGAGTCGGTGCTAAAGTTATTAGATCATGTGAAAGAAGAGGAGTTTGAATATGCCTGAACATGATCAAATACAACTTGAAAATCCTCCAAAGGCTGAAGCGGTACAGGAAATTACCGAACGAGTGTATGATCTTATTGGCAATCCAATAAGCATGTGGGCGGTAGCGGCTACCATTGAATCTCTTGGGGTTCGAAATGTGGATGCCAAAACTGATTATGGATACGAGTCGGTTTTTGAGCTTGGTGAAGAAGTCTATAAGAGGATTAAAAGCAAGGAAACCGATTCGGCCTTCACTGATGAAGAAGATGATGAATTTAAATTTGGAGGAATAGGGCGAACGCTCAAGTTGTTTGCCAAACATTATACAGCAGGGATGGTTTTTTCCATGCCTATGCTATCACAAATCATTGCTATTATTGTTTTTGAATACGCCCTGTGGGCCTGGTTCGATTTTAATGAAGCCCAGGCAACGGTAGTCGCTTTGGGAACCATGATTTCCTTTATTTTGACCGGAGGATTTATTCAAACTTTAGGCAGGCTGGTTTCTAAATACAAAGGTGAGGGCAACTATTACCTGGCTGCTAAGGCTACTATAGCCGTGATGAAAATAGCGATCCCCTTTGTATTCATCTCGGCTTTAGCGATTTTTGGAATCAACCTGATATTACCGTTCTACCCGCAACAGCTTATCATACTATCCATGATTTATATGGTATTGATTTCGCTGCTGTTACTTTCGGCATCTATTCTTTTTGCTACGGAACAACGCTTTATGATTTTGATGGGGATTGTTTCGGGTACCATTTTCGTGATTTTCGGGATGGATTTTGCAGGTCTTGGTATTTATATGTCTCAATGGCTGGGCATTTTAACAGCCACGGTCATAATCTCGGTGTATGCCTACATTTATTATAAGCTCAAAATCAGGGCTCTCCGTCAGGAGCTCTTTAAACAATCACTGCCGGAGGGAGAGGTGAGTTACTACAACACCTATCGCTACTTTGTATATGGATTTTGTTACTTCACCTTTCTATTCATGGATCGGCTAATGGCATGGTCGGCCGGGCCGCCACCGCCTGAATATATCATTTGGTTTAATACTCCCTATGAGCTTGGCATGGACTGGGCTTTGATCAGCCTGGTGATTACCATTGCTATGCTGGAATTCAGCGTACATTCATTTTCCCGGAACCTGATTCCTGCTCAGAAGAAAGCAGTCATTTCGAAGATCAAGCTCTTTAACCGGTTTTTTAGACGGTTTTATATCAAGCAGATTATGCTGCTTTTGGCGGTTGGAGGCATTTCAATTCTGGTTACCTATTATGGAGTTCTTAGCCTGCGGATGTTTGAAAATGAGGTACCCGAAATTTCAGATTTTTTCGCTAACCCCATGACATTCAAGGTATTTTGGCTGGCTAGTATCGGGTATTTGTTTTTGATATACGGCCTGTTGAACAGTTTATTCTTTTTCACTTTAAACAGACCTGAGATGGTGATGTATGCTATGATTGGCTCACTATTCGTGAATTTTATAACCGGGTTTTTGTGCAGTCGTATTTTTGGATTGGAATATGCTGTGATTGGCCTGATAGCCGGCTCTGCAGTATTTAGTATATCTACAGGAATTTTGGCAAAAAGATTTTTTAAACATCTCGATTACTTTTATTACTCTGCATATTGAGGTACCCTTATGATTAAAGACGTTCGAAGTTACATACATACGGTGGGCAATCGGCTAAGTAAAGCTTTCTCTATGGAGGCTTTCGGTACCGAGCAGCAGCTCGAGTTCTGGGAGTTATCGGCTGAACACTTGTCAAGGAAACGAAGTCCATCCTTCAGCGATATTGTAAACTGGATGGATTTATTGTACCGTGCACCGGTTCATTTTGTGTACCGATTGCAGGATGGGAAACTGGTGCTCGACAGGCGACACGTACTTACCAAGAACATACTTCGAGATGCCGGCAATGAGCTGGAGCCTCACAAACAAACACCACAGCAAAAAGAATACTTAAAAGATTTTGAGTACCAGTTGCAGAACCTGGAAAAGAAGATGAGTATGGACGAGGTGTTCAAAGAGCAGGGTATAACCTCTCATTCTATCGGTCAGTGTGAACACATTCCTTTATTTAAAAAGGATGGAGAACAGTGGGGTATTTACTGTGCCGGACCTTATACCAAAAGCCCGGATCAAATAACTCCAAAATTATCTATTGTAGGGAGATTACTGGCTAACTGGCTTATTACCCTCGATGAAGAAGAGAGCAACCCTCAGCGCGAGTATGAGCAGAAGATCGAAAATGTGGTTTCGGATTTAGGAAGCGGACAGTTAAATACAGAGGGGATTGCCCAAATTATACTGCGGTATGTGGTCCATGGCAGAAAAGTAGCCTCCGGATGTATTGTAGAGTTTACCCCGAACGGACATAAGCTTTTGGTATCCGTCGGGATGAAGGAAAAACTGGCAGGTTATTTTACGGCTGGTGCAGATAAAGCACTTTATGAAAACAAGGGTGGCGAACTGAAAGTCACTGAATTTGGGCAAGAATTTCTTAAGCAATGGGGTAAACAGGTAGATGTTGAATACTTTACTGGTGAGCATCATTCTGGTTTCTTGATGGTTGAGAAAACAGAAGGTAGCGGGAAGCTCGATATAGAAAATCTGCTAAAAGAAGTTGGCCTGTCGTTTGCCAACTTGTTTGACTACCGGCATAAGAATGAGAATTTCTCAGACCAGCTTATGGATGGTTATTATAAGATGTTACGTGCCATTGAAAAAAGCCGGGAGAAAACACGATTTCACACCCCGCGAATGGTAGCCTTTGTACAGCGATTCGGTATGTTTTTTGGGCTCGAAGATGACGAGATGGAGATCATCACAAAAACAGCTAAGCTACATGATATCGGTTATGTTGGAGCAATCAGCATTGAGCCGGGTAAAACAATCGGCGGTGAGCTTTCACACCCGATAATTGGGGCTAATATGGTTGAGCATCTTTCCATTGATAAGGATGTGTTGGAGGGTATCAGAACCCATCACGAATGGGTGAACGGGAACGGCTCGCCAAGCGGGTTGAATTCCGAAACAATTCCCTGGACAGGCAAAATTATTGGCCTGTTCGAGTTTGTTGTAGATTTTGTCGAATCAAATGCAGGTGATGATTCAAAAACCAATGATGAATGGTTAGAATTGTTATCCAGAAACCTGATGGAACGTGCCGATATTGAATTCGATATGGTATTAATACCAACAGCCATACAGCTTTTGCAGGCATTAGGCTGGCAAGAATGCGTGAGGTTAGGTGTTGAAGAATGAAACTGAAGTTATCGGCAATTTGCATAATGGCACTTCTCTTCACGCAGTGTAATAACACAAAACGCGCTTCCTTTTCTATGGCAGATCACACACCATTTGGGGTATGTTACGCCAAGGTAACACCGGAACAGGTGCGGAATTACGAGATGGTAATTATCGAGCCCGACTTCTATTCCAAAGAGGAAATGGATGCACTGCGGGCTACCGGAACAAAAATAATTGCATACGTTACACTGGGAGAAGTGGATACCAACCGCTGGTATTACCCTCGTCTTGCTGAAATAGGATTTCTCGGTAAAAATGAGAACTGGAATAGTTTCTTTGTTAACCTGGAAAGTGCGGAAGCCCGACGCGTTATTTTGATGGACGTTTTACCTGCTATCACGGAAAAGGGAGTAGATGGCCTGTTCCTTGATACCGTTGATGCCGTTGCCCCCACAACAGAAAGAGCTTACTTACAGCCCTATATGGTGCAGTTGATCGAGGGAATCCGGCAGCGATACCCTGGTTTTACGATCATTCAAAATGCCGGTGCCTTCTTATTAGAAAAAACCGGTGATGATGTGGATGCTTTCTTAACCGAGGCGCTTGCATCCGATTATGATTTTGAACACAAGAGGTACCGGATAAGGTCTGCTGACGAATTCAACGAGCGTCTTAAATATCTGAACCACTATTCCACCCAAAGTGATAAACCCTACTTTATAGTTGGTTTTGCAGACACCGAAGACAAAAGAAAACAGATTAAAACCCGTCTGGATACTCTGGGACGTCCGTATTTCATCAGTAATATAGGCTTGAGTGAACTTCCGGTGCAGCCTGATTCGGTAGCAAACATTTTGAAAGACAAGAGCTTATGAGCTACGATTTTCAAGCTATATTTTCTGTAATTCGACTAACTATAGGCTTTCTCTTTGTGTTTGGTTTTGTAACGCCGTTGTTTTTTGAACATGCGGGTAAGAAAAAGGGTATCGACCGAATCGTATTCTCCTGGGTCGGGTTAGGTGGCTTGATTATCATTGGTACCTTTATGTTGGTAAGTCTCCATATCTATGATTTTATCAGTATTCTGTTTTTTCTTTTTATGTTGCCATTATTGGTTCATTTCTTTCAACGCAGATGGGAGGGAAGTACGGTTACAGATATTTTTAATCGGGGTGAAAACCGTATTGTAGCCAACCATGTACTTTTTATTGAGAAAGTAAAGAACCTGACGTGGGCCGATCTCAAACAACGGGTATTCAAAAAACCAACCTTTAGCCCTGAAAACCCGTATTCTGTTGCTGCTGTGGTGATTGGAATTTTAGCCTCGGTGCTTAGAATAATCCCATCTATTCAAAATTCAGCACCGTTCAGCAGAGTATGGTACTTTGAGTTGGATGCGGTAAAAGGGCTGAGCCTACAGGAATATTTTTCGGGTTATCCCACGCCAAAGGGAATGCATTCCATTATCAATTTTTTCAGCACTATTACACAAGTAAGCCCCGAAATGATTCTTCATATCATTGGTGCATTGATCAGCTTCTTTTTGGCGGTAATCATTTTCTGGGTAATGCGGGATCTTACAAAGAGAAAACACCAATCAGCCGCATTGCTCTCAGCACTGATCTATGCCGTGTTTCCTACTCTGTTCCTGCCTGTTTCGATGGAACTTGAATCTGAACTTACGTCCCTTTCTTTTTCTCTGTGTTTTGCATTACCAACCATGCTGTTTTTTCTTCGGAATATAAGGTCTGGTGGGAAGACGCCCTGGTTCTATATTTTTATGGGAATAGTGGCAACGGGCCTAACAAACGTATTTGTGCTGTTGATGGTGTTGTTGCCCTTTATGTTGGTTGGGATTATATCTATCCCTAAAAAGTATTTCTTCCAAAGGTTTGGAAAAATAACACTGTACCTGATTTCTATTTACATACTCACGTTGGCTCCCTACATCATTTACTGCCTGTCATCAGGACTCAGCGTCGGCACTTTCTTTCAGGATCAGCTATTTAATACACAGGTATTCAGTTTTACCACAGACCTGATAGTACCCATTGAGGAGTTAAGCCTGATATATTTCTATGCGGGAATAACTTTATTTACATGTTTCCTGATCCGGCTTTTTGTTCAAAAGAAAAAGCGAATTGGGGACGAGATGGTCTTCTTGATGCTTTTTGTTTTCATCTCATACCTGTATACACCTTTTTTCGACTATCAGTATGTGTACATAGATCCTGATCAGCTGAACAGTTTTTATGGGATGCTGATATGTATTTTCTTTGGTTTGAGCATGCATTCTATATTCATTTTCCTGGAATGGATAATTAAACCTGTTAAAAAAACCACACCCTTTATCATGCCAATATTAATATTGGGAATAGTAGCTTTCCTGTTTTCTTATCAGGGAGGATTGCGTAAAAGTAGCTTGCTGCCTAAAACAGAACCCAATGGTTTTTTTAACGCTTATTACAATATCATTAATGAACGTATACCCTATACCTATGCTACCGTAGGCCCTGAACTGGATCGAGAGCTGTCTAAAAACCGACACTTTTTTATGAATTATCAGTTTTTTCTTAATAATTATGGTGTCATCGATTCACTATACCAGCAATATTTAATGGTACCAGACGATCAACGTCCGGAAGTACAGGAAGTACCACCGGCAAGTATATTTTTATTTGTGGAAAAACCACCCTACGGTTCCATTCAGCAGGGAATATTGTATGACGCTCAGAATATTATGAGGGATATTGAGCAATGGCTGGTAACTTTCCGCCGGCTTGAAGGAAGGAAAGTCAGAGTTTATTATGAGACCGATGAGGCTATTGTTTATGAAATTGTAAATAGGGACGATGAATCTACCATAGGCGGAGTTTTAAGAAATATCTACCCAACAGAGGAAGGACGTGCAGCACGACTCTTCAAATAACATAAGAACCAAAACCTACAGAATTATTCATAGCGCAGTATTTGCGTTCATGGTAATTTCTTTGGCCGTAATAACGGGTTGCCAGCAAGGCGGCTCATTCAGAGGTCTTTCCGGTATTGACGTATCATCGCAGTCTCCTTTGGTTATGGTGATAAAGAATCAGGGAAGTGAGTTCAGTACAGAAGCCTCAGAACAGGTGCAGAAAGCACTCGATTACTCCAAGATTCCATACTTCACCATCGACTTTGGAATTTTAACTCAGGAATTTGCCATTCCTCAGTCGGTACGAAGTCTGGTTGTAACCTCCGAACGAATTCAAGAGTTATCGGATGCGGATGTGGAGGAAATAATTGAGTTTGTTACCCGGGGAAATTCGCTTGTAATTCTCGGCCCTATTAATAATCCCAGGTTTTCTTTTCTGCAAGGCATTAAACAGGATGCTGATTTTGATGCAGATTCAATAAACGTTGGTTTCCGGCTAAACAGCAAAGCCTTCCCGGGAATGCAGAACAGAAGTTTTAATCCCAATGGCTTGCTTCCTCACTTTGGACTGAAGGGTGAAGACTTCAACGATAATACCTCTATTTTAGCAAGTACCGCAACTGATCTCGGTCAACCATTTATAATATCCAATAAAATCGGACTTGGTGAAGTAGTTACTGTGAATAGTTATGTGGTTGGAGGGAAGATATACCGGGGGATACTTTTTTCTTCCATTTTGCGGGGATTGGAAGGTGTTCCATACCAGGTGGCAGATGTAAGTACCATTTTTCTGGATGACTTTCCCGCTCCCTTGTATAACGAAAAGATGCCGCCTATAGATGAGGAATATGATCTTACCCATGCAGAGTTTGTAAGTAAAATCTGGTGGCCGGATATGGTAGCCTTAGCCGATTCATTCAACATGAGCTACTCCGCGATGACCGCATTCAACTATAATGCAAATGTAGTACCTCCATTTGACTTCCAGGAGTGGAGACAGGGCTCTATCATCTATAATGATAATATCATTCAGGGTAGTATTTTTCTGGCCAACAGTATAAAGAATACCCGCCACGAGCTGGCATTTCATGGGTATAATCATTTTTCGCTATGGAGCGAAGACTGGGACAATATGAACTTCATGGTTTCTGCACTTCAGGCGGCTCGTAAGCGATGGAGAATTGATAATTTAGGACCTTTACCCACCAATTATGTTCCACCCACAAACCAGATTGATTCTATAGGCATACAAGCCATTGTAAAGGGGATGCCGAGTATTGAATATATGAGCTCTCTCTATTTTGGTGATCGTTCGGTAGGCCAAGGGCGTGAATTTGACCCCGATCCATATGCTCCAACGGCTTTATTCAACTATCCAAGAATAAGCAGCGGGTTTACCATGAATGAAAATTCCCTGATGGATCAACACGGTATGCAACTGCTTACCGGAATCTGGAATCACTTTGTGCATCCGGACGATGTATTTCAGGTTACTCAGCGTCGAGAAGATGAATTTTTGAGTCGAAATCCTTTGGGACTTGGCTGGAAATCGGATCCGGAATATGGGTACGGATTGTATCAGCTTTTAAGTCAACGAATAAAGCATACATACCGTCACTATCCCAATAATAGGTTTGTTGCAGCTACAATGGGAGCTAAGAAAACCGAAGACTGGAGGCAGCGGCTTTCCAGCTATTCTTTAAACGGGCCGTCTATTAAAATAAACATCGGTTTCAGGAATAACTATTTGCCCCATTTTCCCAACGATAATGCACACTGGTATATGTATGCTACCCAGGAGCAGGTGAGAGAAGTTGAAAGTGCGCTTATCAAACAAGGCTTAAGCTATTACAGGACTGAAATTTGGGATGGATATCTTTATCAGTTCGAAACTTCAGGTGATGTATTCTTCGTTCCTAATTTTGACAAGAGTTTTTACTATGACCGGCAATTCGTCAATAGTCTGGTCCGGGATCAAATAAACAACTTCCGTCAGTTTAATTTAATAGCATCAGAAGGTTCTGCATTCGATTCCGGAAATTGGCGGGATACCCGACTGGAGGACGCTGTGAAGGCATGGCGAGGAAACCCAACGGTGGCGAATCAGGAACGGCTCATTTCCCTTAGCGTAGAGTTTAGCCAGATTTCCCGTGCCATAGATATTCTTGAAGGCCGATTACTTCGAAATGACGTTTGGGTTCAGGAAGATATTGACCACCTGATAACCTATTATGGATGGGAGGGGATGCAATCCAGGGCCGAAATGTTCCTGGAAACATTATGGGCAGTACACCGCTCGGCAAAAGTTATAGCCTTTAAGAATCAGGTGGTAGCCGCGCTTGGGTTGTTTGGTGAGGACTTTAATCGCCGATGGAGAATGAGAGCCTTAGAACTTGCACCCGACGACTATGAAACACTGCTCAGTTATACCAAGTCAATGGAAAGTCAGGAGAGCTGGCCGGAGATGAAAAAGAATCTAAGGCAATTACTGGATATGCGCCCTCAAACAGATTCTCTCTATGCTTTCACAATACAACGATCCATTTACTACGAAAATCCGGATAGCACGATGGGTCTTGTGGAAGAGTTTCCCGATCAGGCCTACGATCAACTTACTCCGTTTGCTTCCAACTTAGCACTCATGTACGGTTTTGAAGCTCAAGAGTATGAGAAAGCATTGTTCTGGGCCAATAACGCTCCTGACTTTGAAGAACAGTTAAAGCTATTCTGGCTTTCACAACTCAATTTAGATGCATTATATCTTGCTAAAGCCAATGAACTGGTTACCAATGACCCAGACAATGATAATCTTCGCTCTTTTGTTGGTTCCAATTTATTTTATGAGGGCTTTGAGGAGCAGTCCTACAGCACTTTATATTCCCTATTTGAGTATGACAGAGAAGAAGGATTGATTGCTGATACGCTGATCAGAAATGAAATTGGTTTTAAGCCATATGAAGAGAAAAAAAGTTTTTATAGAAATTACCCAAAGTTTTTCGATCCGGATCAGCAAAAATCACTTAAGGGAGAATACCGATGGACAGAGGGTGCAAGAGTTTCCCTGTTTGGTGAATATAGAAACGATAACTTTGATAACACTTTTGCTCGCGGAGGCCTTTCCCTTCAATTTGGAAACCGCAGACAAAACACGCACACCATAAAATCAGAGTATCTGGTTTTTTCAGATGAAAACCTTACCGGCAATGAAGCCCGGAATTATCAGGGAGGTGGGTATCTGTTTACGCACCGATCTGATAACCAGCAATTTGAATTTCGTATAGGACCAACCGTTTTGGTTGATGGCACTGAATTCATTCCTGAAGGACTCATAGGCATGAGTTTTACCAAAGACTCTGCTTTCACTTCCATCGAGTTGACCGGAGGGGCTGAGCTTACTTCTACTTCTCTACAAAACGACTACTATCAGGCTCAGCTTCAACTCTACAGGCAGGATTATTTATTCAATGGAAAAGTAGTTAGCGCCTTGTCAGCAAACGGGAAATATTATACCAATGATGTGTTGAGATACGGAGGGCAAATCCGCCTGTTTCTTGATTTAATGGAAACAAAATTCAGGGTTAGGCCTGTGGGTGAAGTGAGTTATGCAGATGCCACAGAAAGCTTTTTAACCGGCATACCGTACTATACCCCCGACCAATATTTTGCCCAGGGTGTAGGACTTGACTTCAGGTTCCGCAACCCCGATAATTTTGACTATCGTACCCAGTTAACGGGTGAAATTTTCGGTAAACACGAACAGAGGGAAGGGTTCTTTTACTCTGGAAGAATTCAGCTCGAACACAAATTCAAAAACTTCTGGCAGATCAGCATAGGAAGTGAAATTTCTACCAGTGACGTGTATCGATCGAATCGGATTTTCTTCACTATTTCTCATTACTTTCCCAGAAAGTTAAGACCTAAAAATTAGAAACTTAACCTGAAAACATGCGTAGTCGGGATATGCGCTTTATAAGAAAACATTTGGAATGGTTTATGTTCAGTGCCGGGCTTCTGTTACTTGCGCTTATGAGTCCTGATAATGCCGGAACCTCACTCTGCTTTTTTGAATGGATTGGTATAAATTTTTGCCCCGGTGAGGGATTGGGACATTCGGTATCCTATACGTTCAGGGGTGACTTTGAGGCTGCACTGCAAGCTCATTTTGCCGGACCGGCTGCCGTTTTCATCCTATCAGGAAGAATCATCTACATTTTGAAAGAGCTTTATCAAGAATCAAAACTAACTACGAATAAGGAACAGCATGGCTAATGTAATAGATCATTTACCGGAAATAGAAGGGGACGAAGCACTTTATGTTGGAAAGTTATTTTCTGACTTATCGGATGAACAGGCTTCTAAGTTTGCATCTGTGTACCGTTCACGAAGAAAAGACCCGCAAACGGTTTTAATTACCTGTATTCTTGGATTTTTCCTGATTGCAGGTGTGCATCGTCTTTTACTG
Source organism: Gracilimonas sp. BCB1 (assembly GCF_040117685.2). Classification (NCBI taxonomy): domain Bacteria; kingdom Pseudomonadati; phylum Balneolota; class Balneolia; order Balneolales; family Balneolaceae; genus Gracilimonas; species Gracilimonas sp. BCB1. Next base: position 32,458 of record NZ_JBEDYP020000015.1, read on the forward strand.
AATCAAATAGGGATGGGTATCCTGTACATCTTTACCGGTGGACTTTGCTTAATCGGTACTATTGTTGATTTGGTGAATTACAAAGATATGGCCTTTCAGTACAACCGTGGCGTAGCAAAAGAAATACAGTCCTACGTATAAGCTGTTTTGTCTATTTACCCAGGCCAAAGAACCGGTTTATATTAAAACCAAACCGGAAGTCCAGATCAAGAATATTGGTATCGGTACGGGCAAGCAGGTGTTGTTCGGTGAACCACCGTCCGCTCATAAAAAAGAGCTGAAAAACGTGCCCGCCGGTATCGATTTCAAAAGACACGGCAACATGATCTTTGGTATTCGGGTTTCTGTTTCCCAACACGGGCAGATATTCGAAAGCCAGGGCATTTCGGTTATTTAGTTTATATCGGCCAGCTATTCCAAGTCCAACTATTGTGTTGTACAGCTTACCATTGTTCTGTTCTTTCACTACGGTATTAAAGTGAGAGACCATTGGGGCAACCTGAAGGCTCAGTTTGTCATTAAATTTCCGTGCTACCATCACAGAAGTGAAATAATTAAGCCGTTCGGTGAAGGTATAGTCAAAGCGCCTTTCCTTTTGGGTTGAGATCCCCAAATCACCTTTAATAGCTATTTGTACAGGTACTTTGTCCGACTTTAATTGCTCCAGAATAACATACTTGGCCCGCAGATCTACCACATCTTCGATTCCGGTTCTGCCAATTCCAATATCCAGTTTGTCGGTTACTCCGTAATCAATTCCAAGCCGGACAGCCGCTCCGCCATCCAGTCCGTAAAAATCTTCAATTCCGCCCGAAACCAGTCCAAAATTGTGCATAACCATGCTATTCATATTCTTCTGTGGAAGAGCGGTAACCGTACTCAGGCCGGCAATACTTCCTGCAAGAAAAATATCTTCAACCGGTCCGTCCTGAACCGCTCGTTTTCTTTCTAACATTTGAGCCGAAACCGAATAACTCCCAAATAGTGTTACCAGAATCAATAATGCTGTTTTGCGAATATTCATCTTAGTTTTCCACCGGTTTTAATAAAGCTTCAATTTCTATTTCCTGTTCCTGATCCACTTTCACAAAAAGCAGGCTGGGAGGCACGATATCATAATCTTCAAGCAACAGTATCCAGCTGGCTTTCACAACCAATCCTTCCGGTTTCATTTGGAGTGTTCCATCGATGGTAACTTCTTGACTCACTCCATGAATTTTAAATTCTCCTTTAACTGTCACGGGTTGTTCGGCTGTGGTGTCCGGGTTGAAATCTGAAACCAGTTCTCCAAAAAATTCAGCAAAGGGGTATTTTTCCGTTTCCAGGGTTTCTTTCATGTCACGATCTCTCTTCTCAATTCCTGTTTCCAAAGTCGTTAAGTCGATATAGAAATCAACTTTGCTGTTGCTCAGGTTAATAATTCCGGTCAGGTTTTCCGATTCACCGGAAAAAGTGTGTAAAGGCACTTTGGAATAAAACACGGCAGAACCTTCCTCCGTCATGTAAGACTGCGCCATAGCCGCTGAGGCAATTGCTGAAATAAAAATGAACGTCGCTATAAGTTTCTTCATACTAATTATCCTCCGCACCGGCTGTAATCCAGGCTTCAATTTGTGCAATTTCGGTTGGGGTTAGAAACTGACCTGTGGTAGGCATTCGACTGCCATAAGAAGGGTCCGGTTTAATTTTTTCCACCAAGGGGCTGTTTTCCGGTTCACCGGGCACAACAATAGGTCCGCCTGCTACGGAACCCATGCTATTGATAGTAGTATTGTAGGAAGTAAGGTTAACCCCGTTTGTAGTAGAATTAATGTGGCAGCTTCCACAATTTGAGGTAAATATTGGCTGAATATCTTCAGAATAGCTAATATCATTGGGATTAATATCGGGAGTTTCAGAGATATCTTCTACATTACTGATACAACCGGAACTGAAAAAAAACAAACTAATAAGAAGGGCTTGTAAATATGGACGCATGTTAGCCTCGGTTAAATAATTAATTAGTTATTAAAAAATAACTGTTGAATGTTAAATGATTTTGTTTAACTAATGCAACTGTTAATACGAACATAAATTTGGATCAGATGTTATGGCGCTGATAGATAGAGAAGCTTCTGAAAAGCTGCTTAATGAATTTATAGAAGGAGAAAGTCTGTTGAATCATTCAATGATGGTTGCAAAGGCAATGGAAGCTTATGCACGCTCATTGAATAAAGACGATCAACAGGTGGAAGAGTGGTGGGCTGCCGGTATGTTACATGACCTGGATTGGGAAAAATTTCCTGACGACCATCCTCATAAAGCAGTAAATGAAATACTTCCTGAGTATGATTATCCTGAGTCGGTTATTCAAGCAATAAAAGCACATGCACCAGAACGCACCGGGAAAGTACCTGAGACGGAGATAGAGCGGTATCTCTTTGCCTGTGATGAGTTATCCGGTTTTATGAATGCCGTTTCACTGATGAGGCCCAATGGGTTTGAGGATATGAAGGTAAAATCAGTTGCTAAAAAGCTGAAAGATGTCAGGTTTGCGGCAAATGTGCCCCGAGATGACATCAGAAGAGGGGCGGAGTTAATCGGAAAAGAACTGAATGAACACATCGCTTTCATGATCAGTATTTTTCGTTCCTAATTTCTGTGCTTCCTTTTTTGGGTATTTTTAACGTTATTATTCATAGTGGTTTAAGAGAAACATAATACGAGGTACATTACAATGAGAGTAATAACTGCATTTCTGATTGCACTGAGTGTAACATTTGGGTTGCATGCACAAGATCTCGATGTCAAATTTTATGAAGGTATTGACTTGTATGAGGGGGTCGACGAAAAATTTTATTCCGGCAGTAATTTTGGAGTGAAAAACCCTATCTATTCAGCTTATCCCGTTTCCGGAATGATTCGACATAACAGAGTAGATGGCTTATTTCTTGGATACCAGGAAGAAAAGATGGATTGGAATAACGCTAATTTTCTGGGAATTGAAAACGTAGACCTTCATGGGTTGATTGGGTATTCCGTTGCTCAGGATCAATTGCAGTATTCCATAGGTGCGGAGAAAAGTATAGGTATGGAAAGAAAGTGGTTGCTCATCGGTGGAGATCTTCATAATACCACCTCTACAGAAGATTACTGGCGAACTGGTATCTACGAAAATGCTCTTACGTCATTTACTTCAGGATTTGATTATCACGATTATTACAATGCCGACGGCTATGGGTTTTATGCTATTCTCAAGCCATTGCGTTTTTTAGAATTAGGAGCGTCCTATAATGTGGATGAGTTCAGTTCTGTGGAGATGAATACAGATTTTTCTGTAATTACAAAATACTCCAGCTTCAGAATAAACCCGGGTATTGACAGTAGATTTGATCAAATTAATCAGCAAAGTCTAACATTTGGCCTTACACTTAATCCGCGTACGATAAACAAATATTCATCTGCATGGTCAACTGTGTCAGCCAGGGCCGAAATTGCTGACCTTGGAGGAACCGGTAATGATTTTTTCTACAACAAATACCAGGTTGAAGCAAAATCATACTTTCGTTTAGATCACTCTACGTTATTCAAGTGGAGACTTATGGCCGGAAGTATTACCGGGGAAGCTCCGGACTTCAAAAATTTTGCTCTCGGTGGAATAGGGAGTATGCGGGCGTTGGGCTATAAGTCGTTATCCGGAAACCAAATGGTGCTGAGCAATCTTGAAGTAGAGCTGGGTAGAAGTACCAATTACAGAGAAGGGTGGCCGGATTTGAGTTCGTTCTACCTTTCACTTTTCCTTGACTCCGGAACGAGTATGTTTAATCAAAGTAATTTAGGATCAACCAATCCAATATCTGATTTTGAGATAAGCTTCTCTGAACTTTCTCATAATGTCGGTATAGGCTTAGGTTTTGGGATGTTTAGAGCAGAGGTAGCAAAACCAATAGCAGGATCGGAGGGGAGAACGTCTTTTTGGATACGATTTAATCCAACTTTCTAAACACAATCTTATTTAAAAAAAGAAACCCGGACCGATCAGGATCCGGGTTTTTTTCTTTAGGGCATTTGGTGCTTATGCAGCATCCAAAAGCTCTTTGCTCTTCGCCCAACAAGTACGTTCCTGAAAAAGGAATGTTTCAGTAGATTCATAAATTATTAAAGATGTTCGGCTTTACTTCTGATATTCCCTTTTGTATATCAATTTGTATCTTTAGCGCATGAATATTCAAAGACAATTTGCGGTAACAAAGCCCGAATTCATTACAACGATTCTACTTTTTGTACTTATCGTAGTAATGGTATTGAGCTCAAGGCTTATTCGGCTCACATCTGGTTCTTCGCTGGTATTTGAAGAACAAACAGAAATACTTCTTCCCATGAACTCCGGTTTGTCCGGGTTGCAACAATATTTAGAAAACGAAGGAATCCGATTTGATAAATCCGAAATAGAGTGGGCGGCAAGAATTCTTGGATGGAGAAACATGCAGCGTGGTCGATATGTATTTGAAGGGGAGTATTCTTATAACGGATTTCTGTCAAAAATGGCCCGTGGTATTCAGGACCCTGTTTCAGTGGTGATATTACCGGGTATTACAACCGACAGGCTTGCTCAAACAACAGCTGAAAACCTGCATTTCGATGCCGATTCATTAACATCATTGATGAACGACAGCACTTTTTTGGCAGAGAAGGGCCTTACCAAAGAGGAGCTTTTCGGTCGGATGCTTCCAGAAACTTATCTTATTTACTGGACCAGTTCTCCAAAAGAGTTTCTCAATAAAGTATTGCGTGAATTTGATAATGCGATAACGCAAGAGTACCGTGAACAGGCTGAGGAAATAGATATGACCATTAATGAAGCTATTACTCTGGCATCCATTGTGGAATGGGAAGCTAAAAACCAGGATGAAAAACCTATTATTAGCGGGCTGTATTGGAATCGTCTGAATAGGGGAATGCGTTTACAAGCCGATCCTACCGTAAACTTTGCATTAGGGGAGCGCAGGCGACTTCTTTTCGAAGACTACCAAATAGATCATCCATACAACACATACATGAACAGTGGGTTGCCTCCGGGCCCAATCACCAATCCTAGCCTATCAACTATTGAGGCTACTCTATATCCTGAAGATCATGATTATCTATATATGGTAGCTAATCCGGAAGGCGGGCATATTTTCACTCGTACATTTAGTGAGCATCAGGCGGAAAGTGAAAAATGGCGACGCTGGTTACGTGAGCAATATCGTATTAAAAGGCAGCGTGAAGCTGAGGAGAAAGCAAACGAACAAGAAACCCGGTAAGGTAAAACCTTCTGGTTTTTTAGTTAATTATCGGATGCCCTGTTTCTGTCCTGAATCTGTTTGATACTCACTTCCTGATTTATGTGCGTATTCTTAAAACTCACGTCCATGATGAGGCCACGGTAGTTGTTGAATTTCTTAAGTCCTTCCTTCAAGTAAGCCGGATTCTGCACCCTTTTTAAGGTTCGAAGTGCAACGTTGGCTGCATCATAACCGATCAGGGCAAATCGATTAGGTTCGGTATCAAAACGAAGGCGAAACTCACTTTCAAAGTCTTCTATATCAGTATTGCCGGGGTCTTGCTCAAAGGTTTTGGTATAATAAAATTCAGTGTCGGGCAGATTACGGGAATCGATATCTGCCATTTCCCACTCTTCTGAACCCAAAACGGTCATGTTGATTCCTATGGCTTCCAAATTAGTGAGTAAAGAACTTATAAGGGTCTCGGCGATATTCCCGGTAAAAGGCGCATATACGGCGTCTATATTGTAATTGAATACCGTATCAACTTCGGGATCAAAGTTCCTGGCATATTTACTGATGTCATAGCCTTCTGACTCAAGTTCCTCCACGTAATACCGGACCACCTCGCCACCAAGTTTGCGAGCCTCATCAAGAAAAGCCACGGCTGAAGGTTCACCTAAAGATCCTCGTTCTGCAATCACAGCCAACGTATCATACCCAAGATCCCGGATAGCAAACTGTGCCATTCTCTGGCCCTGGATCGCAAAGGTTGGATTCAGCTGGTAAGTATAGTTTTGGTCAAGGTTCAGGCTGTCTGAATTAGCGAGGGGGGTAAGCATGGGAATTTCGTAGAGTTCCGCATATTGGGACATAGCTACCGCAACTTCCGAAAAAAGCGGGCCTATGATAACATCGGCATCGTGATTCCAAGCCAGTTCATTTGCAATGGCCGGAGCATTAGCCGCATCAGCCCCTGTATTTTTGTAGGTGAGAAAAGCTTTTAAATCTGAATTTTCACTATTGAATTTCTCGACGGCGAGCTGTATTCCGAAATACAGGTGTTGAGGAATTTCAAACTGTGGAGAGTCAATATCAAACTGAGGTAGAGCCACACCAATATTGTAGGCCAGACCAGATGGAGCTTTCGTGTATCGGTTTGGGTTGTATCTCTGCATATAGGCAGCAGAATCACTTAACAGCGCTTCAATGGAAGCATAATTGGTTGTATCCGATATGGTACTGGTTTTATACGCCTTAAAAAGGGCACGCGCCGAAACCAGGTCTAACTTTCCAACCCCGGCCTCAACAAGGTCAAGCCGTACGGCATCATACTTAGTAGCTCTGAATGTATTGAACCGCTGCTCAAGAGTCAGATAGTTAACTACATCCCTGTAAAAAGAGAAAGCTGCCCGGGATATGGAAGGTTCTCGTGAATTTTGTTTTAGTTCATGCAGGGCATCCAGGGAAGCTGCAAAGTTCTTTAGCTGAAAATCGGCCAGAGAAGCAGTGTATTTAGCTTCACTGAAAATTTCAGTGGTTGTACTATCAACCCTGCTAAGATATTCCTTGGCTTTTATAAAATTATTCAGTGCATAATGACTTTTTCCGGCAAATAATTGAGCGCTCGGGCTGTCGGATTGTTCAAAAATTCGAAGGGCACGTTCGTAATTTCCTTCTTCATAAAACTCAATACCGGTTTCTATGGATTGAGCAAAGACAGAGAAAGAAAAAGTGAGCAGAAGTACTAGAATAGATAAAAGTCGTTTCATCAAGATCTTAAATAATTTGGTTACCTGATTTATAACTGAGCTGAGACTAAAAAGTTCTGACTAAATTATTCCCACTCAATAGTGGCCGGTGGTTTTGAGCTTATATCATAAACCACACGATTAATTCCTTTAATCTCATTTATAATTCGATTAGACACATGGGCTAGAAACTCATAGGGCAGGTGTGACCAGTCTGCCGTCATGCCGTCGAGGCTGGTTACCGCTCTCAGTGCAATGGTGAACTCATAGGTGCGCTCATCACCCATAACACCAACACTTTGAACGGGCAAAAGAACAGCCAGTGCCTGCCATACATCATTATATAAATTCTGTTTCTTAAGCTCCTCAACGAAAATGTAATCGGCTTCTCTCAATAAATTCAGGCGGTCTTCCGACAACTCACCCAAGACTCTGATCCCAAGCCCAGGCCCCGGGAAAGGGTGTCTGCCTATAAAATGTTCGGGAATACCCAATGTACGTCCAACTTCACGTACTTCATCTTTAAAGAGTTCTCGTACCGGTTCTATCAGGTCCAGCTTCATTTTCTCAGGAAGTCCGCCCACATTGTGGTGCGATTTTATAGTAGCAGATGGGCCTTTGAAGGATACACTTTCGATTACATCGGGATAAAGAGTACCCTGTGCCAGGTACTTGAAATCAACATCGTCGCCAATTTCTTCCTCAAAAACATCGATAAAGGTATTTCCAATAATCTTACGCTTTTCTTCAGGATCAGAAATACCGGATAAACGATCTAAAAATAGTTTGGAGGCATCAACACCTTTAACCGGAAGGTGTAAGTCCTGGGTGTAGAGATTTAATACCGACTCAAATTCGTTCTTTCTCAATAACCCATTATCCACAAACACACATTGCAGCTGATCACCGATTGCTTTGTGAATAAGCGTTGCAACCACCGTGGAGTCTACTCCACCGGAAAGTGCACACAACACCTTGTCGTCTCCGACTTTTTCACGGATGGATTGAATTTGCTCATCTATAAAAGACTCAGAAGTCCAGTCACCTTTAAGGCCACAAATAGTGTAAGCAAAATTTTGAAGTAACTGCTTCCCATGTTCGGTATGAGCAACTTCCGGGTGAAACTGAACCCCGTAAATATGGTTTTCTTTATGCCTGACAGCCGCAACTTTGGCGTTCGTAGTGTGCCCGATAATTTCGTAGGAGGGAGGAAGCTCATGGATGTGGTCACCATGGCTCATCCAAACCACGCTTTCATCCTCAATATCTTTCAGAAGGTCTTCATCATTGTCGATGAGGAGATTGGCTCGTCCGTACTCACGTTTTTTTGCTTTTTCAACACTACCGGGAATTTCGGTATGGGCCAGTAGTTGTAAACCGTAGCAAACGCCCAAAATGGGGATATCCCAGTTCAGTATTTTTGTTTGAAGATCCGGAGCACCTTCATCATTCACACTTTTTGGGCCGCCGGAAAGTATAATTCCGCCCGGAGTAGGTGTGGATACTTCATCCAGGTCTACATTGTAAGGGTGAATTTCACAATAAATGTGAAGCTCACGTAGCCGGCGTGCGATGAGTTGAGTGAATTGAGAACCGTAATCAAGGATGAGAATCCATTCCGAATGTCGGCTGTGCATGAAGCTTTTCTAAAAAATTATTAAGTAAAATAAATAAAGCCTGTACCGGAAAGGGGTCAGGCTATAACTTCTTCGTATTCTTCAGCTGAGAGCAAGTCACCCATTTGAGCGTCATCAGCAACTTTGATTTTTACCATCCATCCGTCTCCATAAGGATCATCATTCACCAGCTCGGGTTCATCTTCAAGCTTTTCATTAAGCTCAATAATTTCGCCATCAAGAGGAGCATAGAGGTCGGATACCGTTTTTACAGCTTCAACGGTTCCAAAGGTATCATCTTTGGAGAATTCGGAACCTTCAGGTTCCAGTTCCACAAAAACAATATCGCCTAATTCACCCTGAGCAAAATCGGTGATACCAATGGTGGCTGTCCCATCGCCGTTGTCTTTAATCCACTCATGTTCGCGGGTGTATTTCAGTTCAGCTGGTATGCTCATCGTAGTTTAGTCTTCTTTGGGTGTGTATTTAAATTCTCTTTCCAGATACTTGGTATCAAACTTTCCTTTTATGAAGTTTTCATCATCCATTAACTGAATGTGATAGGGGATAGTGGTCTTGATTCCTTCAATAATGAATTCTCTGAGAGCACGCTTCATTTTCTTGATAGCATCCTCACGGGTAGGGGCGCTTACAATAAGTTTAGCGATCATAGAATCATAGTGAGGAGGAATTCGGTAGCCGGAATAAGCGTGCGTATCTAAACGAACTCCGTGTCCTCCGGGAGGATGAAATACGGTAATCTCACCTGCAGAAGGACGGAAATTATGTTCCGGGTCTTCTGCATTAATACGGCATTCAATCGCATGATTATTAAACTCCAGCGTGAAAGGCTTCAGCTTTTCACCGGCTGCAACTTTAATCTGTTCTTCAATCAGGTCGATACCGGTAACTTCTTCCGTAACGGGATGCTCTACCTGAATACGGGTGTTCATTTCCATGAAGTAGAAGTTGTGGTCGTCATCAACCAAAAACTCGACCGTTCCTGCGCCTTCATAATTCACCGCTTTGGCAGCATTAGTGGCTGCATCACCCATTCTTTTCCGAAGTTCTTCGGTCATAAGAGGGGAAGGGGACTCTTCCAGCACCTTCTGGTGACGACGTTGCAGAGAACAATCACGCTCACCTAAATGGGTATGATTGCCATGCTGATCGGATAAAACCTGAATCTCAACGTGGTGAGGATTGGTTACAAAGCGCTCAATATAAACGGCCGGATTATTAAAGGCGGTCTCAGCCTCATTTCGACACATTTTGTAATTCTTTTCAAGCTCTGAGGCTTCCATTACCATGCGCATACCACGGCCTCCGCCACCGGCTGAGGCCTTAATAATAACCGGGAAGCCGATTTCATCACAAACTTTTTTAGCCTCATCATAGCTATCCACTTCCCCATCGCTACCCGGTACAACCGGTACATTGTTGGCAATCATGGTAGCTTTTGCAACGGACTTGTCACCCATTTTACCTATGGCTTCAGGTGATGGGCCAATAAACTTAATGTCATGCTCTCCGCAAATTCGGGAGAACTCTGCATTCTCTGCAAGAAATCCGTATCCGGGGTGAATAGCTTCCGCATTTGTAATTTCGGCAGCTGCCAGGATGCTTGGAATTTTAAGGTAGCTTTCTTTACCGGCAGCCGGGCCAATACAAACTGCTTCATCGGCAAACTTAACATGCAGGCTGTCAGCATCGGCTGTAGAATAAACGGCTACAGTATTGATGCCCATTTCCTGACAGGTGCGAATAATTCGCAGTGCAATTTCTCCTCGATTGGCAATCAGAATTTTTTTAAACATGAAAGCCGCTTAGTCTTTTTTGATGATGAAAAGTGGTTGTTCGTATTCAACGGGTTGTGCATCGTCAACTAAAATTTGCTTAACAGTTCCGCCGAATTCAGCTTCAATTTCGTTCATGATCTTCATGGCTTCAACAATACAAAGTGTATCGCCTTTAGAAACCTTGTCGCCAACTTTCACAAAAGGATCAGAGTCGGGTGATGGTGACTCATAGAAAGTTCCAACAATAGGAGAGGTGACAGTATCACCCTCAGCTTGCGCTGCTGAATCATCAGACTCGCCCTGTGCAGGAGCTGAAGAAGCAGCTGGTTGAGCCGGGGCAGCAGGCTGAGCAGGTGCTTGAGGTGCTGCGGCAGGCTGTGAGTAAGTGACCTGCTGAACTTCACCTTGTTTTTTAATTTTGATTTTGAAATCGCCTTCTTCGAGAGATACTTCGTTAACATCACTCTCGGCGATCATATCTAAAATGTTTTTAATCAGTTTTAAATCCATGATAAGTCTTATTTAGCTCGTTCTATATATTCTCCTGTTCGGGTATCAACGCGAATTTTTTCGCCTTCGTTGATGAAAAGTGGAACTTGAACCGTAGCTCCAGATTCCAAAGTAGCGGGTTTACTTCCGCCTTGGGCGGTGTCGCCACGAACACCGGGGTCTGTTTGTTCTACCGTGGCTTCAATATGATCTTTAGGTTCCACATACAAAACCGACTCTTCATCAGCATTTACGACCACAACACAATTCTGACCGTCAATGAGGAACCCTTTTCTTTCAACCTGGGAAGCGTTCACGGGAATCTGCTCGTAGGTGTCGGTATGCATCAGGTAATATAGTTCTCCATCATTATAGAGATACTGATACTCACGGGTTTCAACCCGGACAGCTTCTGCATTTTCACCTGAACGCCAGGTTTTGTCAATATTTTTATCGTTTACGATTCCTTTAAGCTTCGTACGGACGAAAGCAGGGCCCTTGCCCGGCTTTACATGCTGAAACTCAGTAATGGAGTAGAGTTCTCCGTCCAGATCCAGAACCATACCGTTTCTGAAATCTGATGTTGATACTTTTGACATTCTTTAATTTTTCCTCTGATAAATTTCGCTCAAAAATAGCACCTGCCCGCTTGGATAACAAATGAGTTTAGATGAAATTCGAGATCAAATTATAGAGAATGGCTGCAGGGCAAATATATTTAATGAATATTGGCCAGACTTTAGAAAACAGGGTTTGCTTGATTCCTGCAAATCCGTATTCCATTTCGTTTAGCGCCTGGTCGGTTTTCCATACATAACCCACAAACAAGCAGATTAAAAATCCACCAAGGGGTAAACCGATGGTGCTGAACAGGTAATCAAACCAGCCGATTAAGGCAGGGAAGAAAGCAACGGCCACGGAAACAACCAATATACCCAAACCAACTGTCCAGGCTGCTCTTTTTCTTTGAACTTCAAATTCATCGATTACATAAGAAACTGGAACTTCTAACAGCGAAATGGTTGATGTTAAGGCAGCAATACTTAGCAACAGAAAGAAGGTCACACCTAATATCATTCCTACCGAACCGCCAATGGTGTGGAAGAGAGCAGGAAGGATTTGGAAAACAAGATCTGTACTGGAGGCCAATGATCCACCGGCATTAATGTTGATACCCTGACTTTGAGCAAGGTACATCGCAGGAACAATAAGTAAACCGGCAAGGAAGGCGATTCCAACATCAGCCAGGGTTACATAAGCAGCTGCCTGTGGAATGTTTTCCTTCTTATTAAGATAGGAACCGTAGGTGATAAGGGCACCCATCCCCAAAGAGAGGGAGAAGAAAGCCTGCCCCATAGCAGAAAAAATAAGGCCGGCATTAATCTTACTGAAGTCCGGGAGTAAGTAAATGCTTACACCTTCAGCACTGCCGGGTTGTAGTAATACATAAATAATCATCACAATGATAATCCCTATGAGTAGGGGCATCATAGCCTTGGTTGCACGCTCAATACCGTCACTTACACCGGCGGTAATAATTTTAATGGTTCCCAGCATGAAAACGGTGGCTATAATGGCATTCTTAAATCCGTTATTGGTGTCGGTAAGCCAATCTGCTGCACCCGACCACCCAAAGAAGTAGAAGATTTCTTCAAAGGCGAAACCAAAGGCCCATCCGGCAACTACGGTGTAGAAGGAGAGGATCATCACTCCACAAATCACACCCCATAAACCCACTAAAGGGAAAAATTTACTGGAGCTGATAGCTTTAAATGCTCCAACGGGGTTTTTACCGGACTTTCTACCAATTGAAATCTCGGCTACCATTACCGGAAACCCAATAGCAAAGGTACATAGCAGGTAAATTAACAGGTAAGCGGCACCGCCTTCTGTAGCAACTTTCGTGGGGAAAGCCCAAATGTTACCAAGTCCTACCGCTGAACCGGCAGCTGCGAGTATAAAGCCAAGTTTTGAATTCCATGAACCGCGGTCGGTTGTGGTTGTTCCAGCCAAGTGTGTTCCTCCTTAGGATTATTAAAATGAGGGGGTAAAATATTTTAAGCTTAGCTCACACGCAACTTTCTTAATACTACTCCGGAAGTGGCCGGTACCATCATTGATTCTTCAACGCTTTGAATGGTTGAAGCACCCGACTTTTCGGGATTTACAACGATTTCCCAATATCCTTCAGGAAGTATTATTTCGTGGGCATGATCTTTACTTGCGTTCAATGATACAAAGTAATCATACATATCACCTGAACTTTTTCCGTCTATTGAAAAGGTGATATGAAGCGGATCATTATATACTTTGAAATTGATTTCATCAGGCTTTGACTTTCTTAATGCAGGGGCATCTAATCGTAACTCTATCAACCCTTTATAGTAATCAAATAATTCTTTATTAATGCTGATTTCATTAAAATTCAGCCAATTCGTTTCGTCGTCTTTATTGTAACTGTTATGATCAAGCTTCCCTTTCCCGGGATCAAAACCGGAAGGATCCTGTATCATTTTTGAGCGCGCCCATTCCTGTCCGGCGTGGATCATTGGAATCCCTTGAGAAACAAATAAAGACAAGGCTCCAAGCTTAGCTATTTGCAATTCTTTCTCTGAAAGGGAGGTGAGCTGTCTTTTGTCTTCAAACACAGTGTCTGCTTTGGAAGGGTTAAGGGCAATGCGAATGTAATCTCCCAATGTGTACCCGTCATGACTTTCCAGGTAATTTACTGAATGACCTGAGTGATTGAACAAGCCTTGTTCTCCGGATTCCAAAGTGCCACGAAATAAATTCTCAATACCAAATCGGGTTAGCTGAGAACTGGCTTCACCAAAAATGAACCCCTTATTCTCTTTTGGATGATACCCTTTGAGGCCATTTCTGATTTTATCATTCCAGCATGCCCATCCATGATCTGAAAAACCGGCGGGTTTATAATTACCACCCCAGGGTTCTGCGATTAGTATTACGCCAGGATTAATCTTCTGAGCTTCTTCTTTGATACGATCAATAGTATCCCAATCAATAATTCCGGCTAAATCGAACCTGAACCCATCTATGTGATATTCTGTCATCCAGTGTTTAACAGACTCGATAATGATTTCCCGGGCATACTTTTTTGTAGTATCAATATCGTTCCCAGTCCAGCTATCGTTCAGATAATTGCCTTTTTCATCCAGCCGGAAATAGTGATCCTTAGCAGTGTATTTCAGAGGATTCTGGTCATAATGAGAAGCATGATTGTACACCACATCCATAATGACGGATATATCCTCTTTATGAAGGGCTTTTACCAAAGATTTTAACTCGTGCTCAGCTTTTTGGTTTTTGCCAACTACACTTCCGGGTTCGAGTGTTGCATCAGAGGCGTACATAGTTTCCGGGGCAAAGAAGAAGGAGGTCATGTATCCCCAATAATTTCGGGAATAGGGATTCCATGTATTCATTACTCCTTCCTCCGTTTCTTCATTAAACGGAGGCTCGAAATATCCAAACTTTTGAAGAGGGAGGAATTCAACCGCATTTACCCCAAGCCTTTTTAAATGACTGATTCCCCCGACTTCAGCTTCCCGAAAATCATTGTAAATTCCCTGCACAAAGGTTTTGGCAGAGGAGTGGGCTACCATGTCCTTAATATGAGTTTCATATATGACCAAATCCCGGGGATCTTCAGGTGTTACAAAATTATCACCTTCCCAATCAAATGAAGAATGCCCGGTAATTTTTGTTTTGGGAAATTGCAGGTGATGGTTTGTTGATGTTACGTGCCTGCTTCGGGGATCAGCGATAGGATGTTCGGTATGTGCAAAAAAGGGATCGTCTTTCGGCCCTTCTATCTTATACGTGTACCACTTTCCGTAAAAAGTATCCTGAATTAAAGTCTGCCAAATTCCATCGTCGTTCTTTTCTAAAGGAAATTGGAGCCCGGAATCATGCTCATATTCATCATAAATGATAAGAGCCACAGAATTTGCTTTAGGAGCAAAAAGCCGGAATACACTTTGATTCCCTCGAGTAGTATAACCCAAAGGAAATTTATCAAGCCCTTCGATGGTGCAATTTTCTATGTCTTCAGCAGAAGAACTCAATCTCTTATTTTTAGAATGAAGTCAGTATTCAGGTTTCTTTATCCTTTTTAAGTAATCGTGCTTCCGGGTTCGGCGTCGGTTTCTACAAACCTGAGGTTACCCTCAGAATCTTCTGCCATTAATATCATACCCTGGCTTTCTACTCCCATCAGCTTCTTTGGGGCAAGATTGGCAACTACACTTACTTTCTGCCCGGGCAGGTCTTCCGCATTGTAATGCTTTGCGATTCCGGACACAATCTGTCGTTTCTCGAGCCCGATGTCTACGGTAAACTTAATCAGCTTATCGGATTTTTCGATTTTTTCTGCCGTCAGGATTTTCCCGGCCCGCAGATCCAGCTTCATAAAGTCACCGAATTCGATATCCTTTTTCAGTTCAGGAACATCCGGCTTAGGATCGGCAGCTTCGGCTTTGTCGTGTAGTTTTTGAATTTGTTCTTCGATGAGTTCGTCCTCAATTTTGTCAAATAAAATTTCACCCTGAGTAACAGGAGTTTCTTTTTCGAGCATATTCGGGGTGATATCATCCCAGCTGAAATCATCACTTAACCCAAATTGTGCTCTCAGTTGTTTCATTTTCTCCGGCAGTATTGGATCAAACAAACAGGAGAGAGCCGCACTGATTTGCAGACTCACATATAAAGTATTACCACACTTGACGGGATCGTCTTTGCGCGTTTTCCACGGTTCAGTTTCGGTAAAATAGCGATTACCAATCCGCGCAAGATTCATTGTTTCATTGATAGCTTCCTTAAACCGGAAGTTCTCATACGCCTGTGTGATTTTATCTTTTTGTTCACTGATAGCCTCCAACGTTTCCTTATCTAAATCAGAAGGCTCAATGAGTTCAGGCACTTTCCCTTCCGCATAATTGGCGGTAAAGGAGAGAGAGCGGTTAGTGAAGTTACCCAACACATCTGCCAGCTCGGTATTTACCCGGGTCTGAAAATCTTTCCATGAAAAGTCAGAGTCCTTTGACTCGGGAAGGGTAGTACCTAAAGCATACCGAAGCAGGTCCGGATTAAACTCTTCCACATCCAGATATTCATGCAGCCAAACAGCCCAGCCTCTTGAGGTGGATAATTTCTTGCCCTCCAGATTCAAAAACTCATTTGCCGGCACATTTTTGGGTAGTACATAATCTCCATGCTCCATGAGTACCACAGGAAACATGATGCAGTGAAATACGATGTTATCTTTTCCGATAAAGTGATACAGTTCGGTATCTTCATCCTGCCAAAAATCTTTCCAGAGCTCCGGTTTGCCTTGTTCCTGCGCCCACTCTTTGGTGGCCGATACATACCCGATAGGAGCATCGAACCACACATACAATACTTTTCCTTTGGCTTCATCAAGTGGTACAGGTACACCCCAGCTTAAGTCGCGGGTGGCAGCTCGATCAGCAAGGCCGTCATTCAGCCAGCTTTTAACCTGACCCATTACATTGGGCTTCCAGTTTTCACGGCTTTCAACCCATTCCTCGAGCTTAGGCTGCACATCCCCGAGCGGCATATACCAGTGCTCGGTTTTCTTAAGCTCGGGCTTCTCACCAGTCAATGCACTTACCGGATTTTTTAGCTCAGTAGGGGAAAGGGAAGTACCGCAGTTCTCACACTGATCTCCGTACGCTTCCTCAAATCCGCAGTTGGGGCAGGTTCCTTTTACGTAGCGGTCGGGGAGAAACATATCTGCTTTGGGATCATAAAGCTGCTCTTCGGTTTTTTTCTTAAAGAAGCCTTTATCATGCAGATTGGTAAAGAACTCCTGTGACGTTTCGTGATGCACTTCGGAGCTGGTTCTGCCGTAATAGTCAAAGGTGATTCCAAACTCTTTAAATACCTTTTTGTTCATCTCATGATAGCGATCCACAATATCCTGAGGGGAAACGCCTTCTTTTTCGGCCGCAATGGTTATGGGTACACCATGTTCATCTGATCCGCAAATAAAAGCTACGTCCGCATCAGTTCGGCGTTTGTAGCGGCAGTAAAAATCGGGGGTGAGGTAAGCTCCGGCAAGGTGACCAAGATGAATAGGTCCGTTGGCATAAGGCAGCGCCGAAGTAACAAGAATACGTTTTTTATTGGGCATGAATGAGTTTTATCCGTCTTTTTTCCGAAGATAAGAAATGGTGGCTTTAATGTTTAAGGGGGGATAGAAATTTATTTGAGAATAACATTAAGTCTCGTGACGGCGCTCCGCTTCGAAACGCTCCTCCGAGGCTCCGCCTAATGATTGTACAGTAAGCTTTACTCTATTGTATCCAGTCACATTAGAGGCAGAGCCTCTGATTAAGGTTCCGCAGCGGAGCGACGGAACCAGTGCGACGAGTACTAAAGTCATAATCCATCAATTTGATATATTTTTCTACTCCTGAATTCTCCTTAACTTTACTGTATGCTAATTACATTTGAAGGAATAGACGGAAGCGGGAAGTCCACGCAGATTTCTCTTTTAAAAGAACGACTCTTCAATTCAGGACACCAGGTAGAAGTATTTCGGGAGCCGGGGGGTACTGATGTATCTGAAATGATTAGAGGGATGTTGCTCAACCCTGAACTGGATATTGATCCCGTAACGGAGCTACTGCTATTCTCATCGGCTCGCTCTCAGCTGGTAGCAGAAAAAGTTCGCCCACTGCTTGACCAAGATGTAATCGTTATTCTGGATCGTTTCTATGATTCCACAACGGCATACCAGGGTTTTGGGCGCAAGAGTATGTCGATAGAGCAGATTAATCAGATCAATGCGGCAGCAACCCACAATCTCATCCCGGACTTTACCTTCTACTTGCGGCTCAGCCTGGAAGAGGCATCGGAGCGGACCAAGAACTTCGAAAAAGACCGTATGGAACTCTCAGGTGATTCATTTTTCAGGCGGGTCTTTGATGGATTTGAACATCTGGCTAAAACAGAACCCCGTTTTAAAACCATTAATGCGGGGCAGGATAAAGATTCCATACACGAAAATATTTTTTCTGAGTTGGAATCTTCTCTTTGATTACACTCCTGATAAATTCTGAATGGGGAAATTGGTGTAACATCCGGGAGGGAAGTGCATCTTTTTTAAAAAACTTTACGGTTATCCGATTATTTATCTGTGATGAACATTGAGGCTTAATCTTTTTATCCGTAAATTTAAAGCAATCTGGATGAGTCCTGCCTGTTTCCATGACAACCAGTTCATCAAAAGAATACAATTCTAACGATCATAACTACCAAGTAATAAATTATGGCGCACGAAAGAATCGAAATTGATCTACCTCTTGCCAAAGTATACGAGCTCCTTTCTAATCCAGTTGAATTTCCTAAGTTCCTGGAACGCATAGACAAAGTAGAAAGAATTAACTCTCAGACTTTCGAGTACAAGACTGACATTGGAGGAGAAGAGTATCAGTGGACAACTAATCTTATCGATAATCTTCGTAATACTCGCTTTGCCTGGATTACAATTAATGGTAATCTGAATCAAACCGGAACCATTCGATTTACTCCGCTTGATAATGGCGAACGCACACGCGTTGAGTTTTCTCTGGACTACCGAACATTTTTCGGTGATCCTGAAGAAGAATTGGCTTCTTTCATTGAAGATTCACCTGCTCAGCTCAAAAAAGACCTGGAGAAATTCAAGGAATTAGCTGAAGGCGGAACCTTCAAAGAAACTCCAATCGAGCCAACGGAAGAGACCGAAGAAGAAGTTACCGCATAAGGTATTTCAATCTTTATATTATTTACATTACTTGATGCGCATCTCACCGATGCGCATTTTTTTTGTCATTATTTAAATACGTATGGATTTCAGCGAGTTTTTACAATCAGAATCAAGCCGCCAACCCCATTATTTATTAATCGGCAGTCCGATTAGCCACAGTATTTCTCCTTTAATGCATAATACGGCTCTCGATCATCATGGATTGAAGGCGGAGTATCATGCCGTAGCCGTCAGAAACAGTGAGATTGCTACCCTGATTGCCCACTTCAACCGATTAGAATTTTTGGGTGCCAACATCACCATTCCTTACAAGGAAACATTATTCGATGCTGTGGATACACTGGGAATGGAAGCTGCACAAATCGGGGCTATTAACACCATTGTAAAAAGGGATGGTAAAATTATTGGGGAAAATACGGATGAATACGGCTTCCGTGTTCCCATTGAAGAATATGAAGATGACCTTGCCGGTGAACGAGCCATCATTTTCGGAACAGGGGGTGCAACCAAAGCAATTTGTTATGCACTGCGTGAAATTGGGATTGAAGAGATTGTGATGGTTTCCCGCCGCCCCGGCCGGTATGATAAACGTTCAGATATCATCATGTGCAATTATGAGAATTGGATTGCTTATGCGGAACAAGCGGCTATCATAATTAATGCCACTCCATTGGGCATGGTGCCAAACACGGATGCTTCCCCAGTACAGGACCATGAAGTAGAAGTTCTGGCAGGAAAAATCTGCTATGATGCAGTTTATAATCCTCGCGAAACCACGTTTTTGAAACAAGCTAAGGAAGTAGGTGGTATTCCTATCGAAGGGCTGGATATGTTAATTTACCAGGGCGCGAAATCCTTTAAACTTTGGACCGGACAGGAATTCCCAACCGGACTCATCAAAATGAAGTTAGAAGATGTCTTCCCGAATTAAATTTATTAAACCGGATTTACTAAACAATGAGGTCATTTCCAGCTGGTTTACGCTGCGGAATCAGGAATCGGTTCATCCCGGAAAAGATATTCCCGGCCTAAATTTGGGACTTAATACCTCAGAACAAGCTTCTGTTGTTTTAAAGAACCGACAGCGGTTGTTGAAGGAAATCGGAGCGGAGGACGGCCAGATAGCTTATGGAGTACAAGTCCATAAAACCGATATACAAGAAGTGACAGAGGGTGGTATTTATGAACAGACGGATGGGTTTGTATCGAACACGCCCGAATTAGCTCTTGCCATACAAGTTGCCGATTGTGCAGCAGTTCTACTGGGAGATGCCGAAAATAAAATAATTGGCGCCGTGCATGCAGGTTGGCGGGGAGCTGTAGGTGATATTGTTCCCAAAACAATTCGAAAAATGAAGAATCTTGGAGCCGACTCTAACCACATTAAGGCATTTGTGAGCCCGTGTATTTCACTCGAAAATTTTGAGGTTGGGGAAGAGGTTGCTGCTAAGTTTCCTGATCAGTTTGTAGACAGAACGAATTACGTCAAGCCTCATGTTAACCTGAAAGCATTCATTAAGCAGCAGCTGTTAGGGGAAGGAATTTCACAAGAACACATTGAGATCGATGATTCCTGTACTATTGCTGAAGAAAGCTTTTATTCCTACCGCAGACAGAAAGATAAGAGCGGGCGAATGATGGGAATTATCAAATTGAACTAAGAACGTTTACACATTGAGAGTTAGTTACAGCCCCGGTTACGTTGCCGATATTCCGGATGACCACATCTTCCCAATGAAGAAATTCCGGGGCTTACACCGCTATTTACTGGATAAAGGGGTTTTAAAGAAATCGGAAATTATTGAACCATCTATGGTTGACCAATCGAACCTTATCATGGCTCATACTCACCGTTATGCTGAGGCCATTTGGGAAGGAACGCTGGACAGGAAAGAGGAGCGAAGGATGGGACTTCCCTGGAGCAAGTCGTTGGCTATAAGGTCAAGATTGGCCGTTCAGGGAACCATAAATGCCGGGCTTATGGCCCTTCAGGATGGGATTGCAGGAAATTTAGCCGGTGGAACCCATCACGCCATGCCTGATTTAGGAGAAGGATTTTGTGTATTCAACGATGTAGCTGTTGCCATTAATGTGTTGCAACAGTCCAAGTGGGTGAATAAGGTAATGGTGATTGATTGTGATGTTCATCAGGGTAATGGCACTGCTTACATTTTTGCAGATGACCCAAGTGTTTTCACTTTTTCCATACACGGAGAAAAGAATTATCCATTCAAAAAACCCCCTTCGGATCTGGACGTGGGTTTGCCGGATAAAACCGAAGATAAAGTTTATCATAAAGCCCTGATATCTGCACTTGATACCATTTTGGAGGACTTCAGCCCCGATCTTGTGTATTACCTTGGTGGAATAGATCCGTTGGAAGCCGATCATTTTGGCCGGCTTTCACTTTCGTTGAATGGCCTTCGGGAAAGAGAACGAATAGTTATCGAAACCATCTCTCAACGAAATCTGCCGTTAGTGTTGTTATTGTCGGGTGGATATGCACCCACATTAAATGATACGGTTATTGCTCACGCACAAATGTATGAAGTGGCAAAAGAAATGGGTTTTTAGAAATCATTGCTTAATTTGAAAAGGAATTTAATCGACAAGGATTTGAAGAAACAAAAACTGGCTATTCTGGGATCAACGGGATCCATTGGTACACAAACGCTTGAGATAGTACGTCAGCACCCTGATAAGTTTGAGATAATTGCTCTTACTGCTCATTCCAACTGGAAATTACTGGCAGAACAGGTACAGGAATTTAAACCGGCTTATACTTTAATCAGTAATGAAGAACATTACGTGGATTTGAAAGAAGCCGTATCCGGTACCCAATTAATGTCCGGGGCTGAACATCTTCCGGTCATAGCCTCTTTGCCCGAGGTTGATACCGTATTAAACAGCCTTGTTGGTTTTGCCGGATTTGAATCTACGCTTGAAGCGATTCGCTCAGGGAAGAAAGTGGCTTTGGCCAATAAAGAGTCATTGGTGGTGGGCGGTGAATTGATCATGAATGAACTAAGGAATTCTGAGGCAGAGCTCATTCCGGTTGATTCTGAGCACAGCGCCATGCTGCAATGCTTGGTGGGAGAGAAGATGGACGACATCGAGAAGATTATCATCACGGCCAGCGGAGGGCCTTTCAGAGAGCTTAGTAAAGATCAGATGCAGCAGGTTACAGTTGAGCAGGCTCTTGATCACCCTAACTGGAGTATGGGGGCTAAAATTACCATCGACTCCTCCACCATGATGAACAAGGGACTTGAAATCATAGAAGCACACTGGCTTTTTGACCTTCCGGTAGAGAAAATTGAGCCGGTCATTCACCCTCAAAGTATCATTCACTCCATGATCACTTTTATAGACGGATCCAGCAAAGCACAACTCGGTCTGCCTGATATGAAAGTGCCTATTATTTATGCATTGAGTTACCCTGAACGACTCTCTTTAGACACTCCGAGAATGAACTGGAATGAAGCCCAAAATTTAACCTTCGAACCCATTGATTTTGATAAGTTTCCCTGCGTTCGGCTGGCTATGGATAGCATCACAAAAGGGGGGTATGCTCCGGCGGTTCTAAATGCTGCCAACGAAGTTGCTGTTGAACGATTTTTGAACAAAGAAATTGGTTATATTCACATCCCTGAAATTGTAAAAGAAAGTTTGGCTACCATCGAATTGAATGATAGTTTGAACGCAGAGACGTTAAAAGAAATAGACAAAGAGACGCGAAGCTACGCGCATACAATTATTAAATAATTTACATGGACTGGTTTTTAAGCTTATTAAATACGCTCCTTATTTTTGGCGGAGCCCTGATGATCCTGGTTTTTATTCATGAACTGGGGCACTTTTTAGCAGCAAAGTTTTTTGGAATGCGGGTTGAGCGCTTTTCGATCGGTTTTCCACCCCGGGTCTGGGGCTTCCAAAAAGGAGACACCGATTATTGTATTGGGGCTACTCCGCTTGGTGGTTATGTGAAAATATCCGGGATGATTGATGAGAGTATGGACACTGATCACCTCGAGAAAGAACCCGAGCCCTGGGAGTACAGAAGTAAACCTGTATGGCAGCGCATAGTTACCATCACGGCCGGGGTTATCTTTAATATGATTTTGGCTTTCTTCATTTACTTTGGGTTGACTTACAGCCAGGGTAAGGCCGTTCTCCCGATCGATGAAACGGAAGGAATTTATGTTCCGGAAACATCTATCCTGCATGAAATCGGCTTTGAAACAGGTGATAAGATCGTAGGTGTAAACGGGCAACGAGTGGTTTATTTTAATGAACTGGTGTCTGCATCGGAGCTTACTTCGGATAACCTGACCTACATGGTGGTGAGAGGCGGACAACAGATTTCCGTTCCTGTTACCCCAAATTTCCTCGATAGCCTGCAAACACGTGGCTTTTTAGACCCGACCTACTCTTTCCCAAGTAAGATATCTTCTGTCCCAGCAGGACGACCCGCAGCGGAGGCCGGGTTAGAAGCCGGCGATCGTATTGTTTCCGCCAATGGCGATACCGTTAAATACTGGGTTCAGCTGGTGGAGATTATCCAAAATGCAGATTCAGCAGTCACTTTTGGCGTCCAGCGAGAAGACTCACTTTTCTACGCTGCCATCACCCCGGACCCTGAAACCAAAACAATCGGGATTGCTTCACCACAAATCCAAACCCTGGGACTGAAACGAATCGAATATGGATTATGGGAATCTGTTGCCGAAGGCTACAATCAAACCGTTGAGCAAACCGTAGGAATTGTACAGGGCTTTACCCGGATGATTACAGGCGACATTTCCGTAACCCAAAACCTGGGCGGGCCGATTGCCATTGCCAGCATAACCCGTGAAGCAACCGATCAGGCGGGTTGGATTGGTTTTTGGAACATTACAGCGTTACTCAGTATCACGCTCGCAATTCTGAATATATTACCGATTCCGGCATTAGATGGCGGTCATCTTGTATTCCTGCTTTACGAAGGCATTACCCGTCGCGAGCCCTCTGAAAAAGTTCGCATGATTGCCCAACAAATAGGCTTTTTCCTGATGATTGGATTATTCATTTTTGTAATGTTTAATGATGCATTCAGATACTTCGGACTATAAATATGTTATCTAAGGAAGGATATCCCACAATTGCGCTTGTACTAACCGTTTCCATATTGGTATGTGGATTCGCTTATTATTTTTTGGATCATTGGTTTGCCTATGTGATATATGCAGGAATGGGAACCCTGAGCTGTCTGACTATCTTCTTCTTCCGGGATCCGGACCGCAATATTCCTGAAGATGAAAACCTGATTATCTCACCGGCTGATGGAAAAGTAGTTTTCGTGAAGGAAGTGAATGAAGAGGTGTACCTGAAAGATAGAGCCACTCAGATTAGTATTTTCCTTTCACCACTGAACGTTCATGTAAACCGAAATCCGGTTTCCGGTTCGCTCGAATACGTAAAATACCATCCCGGGGAATACCTGATGGCCTGGACCGAACATGCTTCAGAGCTCAATGAACGAGCCGATTTTGGCGTTCTTCATCCATCCAAAACAAAAATTTTCTTTCGGCAGATAACCGGTTTCCTTGCCAGAAGGATTGTCTATAACATCAAGGAAGGAGATGAGATAAAAGCCGGAGAGCGATTTGGTATTATGAAATTCGGGTCACGAATGGATGTTGTCGTTCCCGGAAACGTTGAGGTGAAAGTAAAACCGGGTGATACTACCAGGGCAGGGGAATCAATCTTAGGTGAGATAAAAGCGAAGAGTTCAGCATAATTTCGCTTTTCCCATTTTTCCGGATTTTCACCCGTTCCAAAAACTGCCCGAATGTTTACCACTTTACTTCTTTCGTCAATCGTAAAGTGAATCATGTGAGGAAATTTTTTAAGAGGAAGGCAGTGCACATCAGAGAATATCTCCTTTGGAAAAAGGGGAACGTCTTAAGTGTAGATATAAAATTGTCTAATTCATTTTCGAAGGTTCTCCCCAAACCAATCTCTATTTCTTCATAGTAATTAATTGCTGATTGTATATCCTCCAAAGCAGGAGGTTCCACAACCACCTTCAATTTCTCCACAACTAATCGTCTTTAAATCTAAGTTGCTTTCTGGCTTCCTCCCACGGAATTAATTCTTCAGGACTAGAATTCTTTATGCGCTCTCTGACAATTGCTTTGTGTTCCTCTGGAATTGCAAAATCTTCGTGTTGCTCTGCATCCAATCCCAACTGAGCAATCAGTTCCATAAAGAAATCCACTTTTTGGTCTGGTATTTTTGCGGTTATCTCTTTCATAGTGTTCTTTTTATTTGATAACGGAATTATAATGAATATCTGCGAATTGAACAGATCAATTGAATGCTAAGAGTTATAATGGTTTGAGATTGAACCTATAAATAACCGTAATTAATTCTTAATATTGAGCGCAATTAAATCTATTTGTTAATGAAATACCCAATTCAGAAAAAATATCATTCTTTTAAGCAACGCCGGCGGCGAAGAAAAGAGCAAAAGCCCCCGGTAAATAAAAAAATAGCCGTTCCCAGTTTCTTTACGCTGATGAACCTTTTTAGCGGGTTTCTGGCTATCATTTCTATTTCGGATGGAGATTTTATACGGGGAGCCTGGTTAATAGCCCTTGCCGGTTTATTTGATGTTTTTGATGGATTGATGGCACGGCTTGCCAACGCTACCAGCGATTTTGGGATCGAACTGGATTCTATCAGTGATATGGTTTCATTCGGAGTAGCACCGGGCTTTTTAATTTACAGCTGGAGTTTACACGAACTAGGTTTTGTGGGAATTATAGTAAGTGCACTGCCGCCACTTTGCGGTGCCGTTCGTTTAGCCCGCTTTAACGTGAATGCCAGATTGCACCCCAAACCCGATTTCTTTGTAGGGTTACCCATACCCGCTCAGGCCATTATACTGGGTGCTTTTTTCCTCACTTTCAGAGACTCACTGGAGCTGTTTTCTTTTCTGGAAAATGGCGTGAATTCCGCGCTTATTCCTTTTATAGTGGTCATTTCTTTTTTGATGGTAAGTACTCTGCCATTTGACAAAATTCCACGCTTCGACAGGAAAACCATTAAGGAACAAAAAGGAAAGTTTGTTCTGTTTCTGGTTTACTTGTTATTAATCCTCTTATTCAAAGAATATGGATTGATGGCCGTTTTCACATTGTTTATGCTGAAGGGAATCAGCGTAGGGGCTATTCAATTCTTTACCGATGATTACGGTCCGGCCGGAGTGGATGAATTTCAGGATTACAGCTGATTTTCGATCACTTCCCTGATAATCTCTGCGGCTTTTCCTTCACCAAAAACAGATGATGCATCTTGCTGTTTACCAGAGGAAAGCCATTCATTTGTCCGTCGTACAATTAAATCAGATTGAGTTCCAACCAACTGTCCATGCCCTGATTCAATAAGTTCCTGTCGTTCAGTTTCATTTCTCAGCACGAACACCGGTTTCCCAAGGGCTGAGGCTTCTTCCTGTATACCACCGGAGTCGGTTAGTATAATATCAGCCCGTTTTAGTATGTGTAAAAAAGACAAATAGTCAAAAGGCTCTGTTTGTTTAAAACGGTTGTCGGGCATTTCAACTTGTTCGACGGCAGCCAGTACATTGGGGTTGGGATGAGCAGGGAAAATAACCGTCAGATCCTCATTTGAAAGTAAAAGCTGTTTCACCGCTCTGAAAATATTTACCATAGGCTCACCATGATTCTCCCTGCGGTGGGCCGTTAGCACCATTAGTTTTTGGCTGTCATTAATTTCAGAAAGAATACCAGGTATAGATTCACTAAATACTTTCAGTTTGGTAATGTTGTTCAATGCATCAATTACCGTATTACCGGTTACTGATATAGCTTCTTCAGCAATACCTTCCTTTAGTAAATTTTTCTTATTCAGTTCAGTGGGAGCAAAATGGAAACGAGCCAAATGGGTAATTTGCCTCCGGTTCATTTCTTCGGGAAAAGGGTAGTAAGGATTATAGCTTCGTAATCCCGCCTCAACATGAAGCACCGGAATTTTTTGATAAAAAGCAGAAAGAGCAGTGAGATAAGAGGTTGTGGTATCACCCTGAACCATTACAAAATCAGGTTCTGCTTTTTCAATGACACTTTTCAGTTTAGGAAGCAGAGATTGGGACAACTCGAATAAATCCTGATTTGGCTTCATGATCTCAAGATTGATATCCGGTTTAATATCAAAAAGAGAAAGCATGGGTGTCACAAGCTCTTTATGCTGCCCGGTATGCAGAACCGTTACATCCATATGACCTTTGAGAGTCAGGATCACAGGAGCCAGTTTAATGACTTCAGGCCGGGTTCCGAATGCAATTAAAATCTTCTTCATGCTGAAATTCTTTTGTACTGATTAGCCGTTAATTCTGCTACCCGTTGCCAGGAGTACTTTTCAAGCAAGTGGTTCTTAAGGGAATCCGAGGATGCTTTATTCAACGCTTCTTTTATTCCATTTAGAATCGACTTAGAAGAATCCGGATTTATAAACTCAGCATATCCATCAAAGTAATCTTTAGTACCGCCTCGCCCGGTTATAACTATTTTCGAACCTGCCAAAGCCGCTTCCATAGCTGCAATTCCGGGCGTTTCGAATTGGGAGGGAAGCACAAAAACACTGCTGGCAGCATAAGCAGATGCAAGCAGCTCTGAATCATGGTCAAGAGTGTCAATCAGAGTAACATTGCCGGCTTTATTGGCTAAGATAATGCATTTTTTCCCGTATTGATCCCGATAAAATGAACCGATAATTACCAGGGGAGCATCTACTTCATTTGCTACTTCGAGCAGTTTAATTACATTCTTTCGTTCAGCCCCTGCCTGACCGGCAAAGAGTACAAAATCCTTCAGTCCATATGTTTCAATGAATAAATCCGGCTTGGCATCGGCGAATTTTTGTTCTACTCCATTGGGAATAACCCGAATTTGGTCGTCAGGTATTGAAAAACCATTTCGGATGAGATCAGCTTCTGCTGAGGTATTTGGTAAAATTACATCTGCTTTGCGGCATAAATTGGTTTTGACACTAAAGTCTGAACGGATTCCGGAGCCAAAAGCAGAGCTCAACTGCTCCATTTTTAAAGCTCTTTTGATAAAAGCAGCATTC
This sequence comes from Gracilimonas sp. BCB1, assembly GCF_040117685.2. NCBI lineage: Bacteria > Pseudomonadati > Balneolota > Balneolia > Balneolales > Balneolaceae > Gracilimonas > Gracilimonas sp. BCB1. The sequence goes on from NZ_JBEDYP020000015.1 coordinate 60,286, forward strand.
CGGTTGGAAAAGAAGACCGGAGAAAGAGCGAGTGGTAATCCCATTGCTTTAATCTGATCTACAATTCCCACATTCTCTATGGAAGCTCCGAATACATGAACCAGGTCAAGGTCCATCTCTTTAATGTCATCCCAGGGCGAAATCAGGTATGGCTCTGCTCCAAAAGATGTGATATGCTTAGTTGTCTGTAAGGCCTGATTTCTTAATCCACCATTTACCGCTGCAATACTCATAGGAGATACGTAGCCGACCCTCATAATCGCCCCCGGTTTTTCCAATCTATAAGTGATGTTTTAAGTAGTTTCAAATCCCGTTTTCTCATTTCAGATATCTCCTCAGGCTGAGGAAGATAGGGTTTCGAATACTTTAATTTTGTTGTTTTTGTGAGGTTGATGATATCCTTATTTGTTGATACCAAATCAAACTCCGAATGGTTCAAGGATACCTGAATCAACTTATCATTACCTGAAGATTTTTCGATGGTTACTTTTCCATCAGTTAAATACGCTTCATAGGTGAATCTATCCCGTTCCTTCCAATATGCGGCAAACTCACCAAAAGTAAGATTTTCAAATTCCTGAATATCAGTGAGTTCCAGCAAGTGATCTATCACAGAAAGTCCGGGTTGCAAAGGGTGGTGGTAGAATAAAGCCGGTTCAAATCGTGACAATTTATTTGACAATACATCTTCGAAATATCCTTTCATATCCTCAATGGAATATTTTCGCCGATTAAGACTGCCCGTACAAATTGGGTGAATGGGAACTTGAAGAGGGAGTTGATCCTCAGCCGGCTGGAGCGGTAATCCATCATAACAAAAGGTAAACTCAGAAGTGTATTCGAAGTCAAAATTCTTTAGGGATTTTTCGAGTGCCGTGTTCCAGATACCATAAGGAGCACAAAAACCTTTAAAATCAATGTTGGCTTTTTCGAGATGTTCTTGGCCGGTTTGAATGTTCCGGTCAACCTTTTTGTAAGATTCAGAAGTGCCATGCTCATAACCATGAAGGGCAAATTCCTGCTTTTGATAAGAATTGAAGTGGGTGAGCCAGACTTTATGCGCATCAACATGTAAGAACCACGTGGCTGATTTCCGGTGCTTCTGAATCGTTGCATAAAGATCATCCATGGATTCTTTATCGCCAAAGTCACTGTCAATCCGAAAACAAAAAACGGGTTTACTTGTAGGGGAAGTCCACTTTTCGATGAAGGGCAAAGATCTTCGAAAGTGTAGCTCTTTCAGTACGGCTTTCAGCACTTCTGTGAGATCATGCTTGGATACTTTGCTGACAATTTCATCCGGATGTTCTCCATTTCTGCTAAAGAATCGCTTTCTCCTATAACCGTTAGTTTGTATCAGCTTACCAACATCAGCGCCCAAAAAAGCAAGCTTTAAATGATCATCGGTAGAAAAATGAACCAAACCTTCCAGTAATTCGCTATCCTTATGAAGCCTGACTTTGGCATGAACATCTACATGAGAAATATGAGATAAGAAGCCTTCACGATCATAATTTATGAGTGTGTCAATATGGGATGAACGGGTATGATTTTTCTCAAGGAAGACCAGATTGTCACCAACTTCTAACAAACCTCCATTATTTTTAACAAAGGATTTCAGGGCAGAACGCTGAGCTCTCTCAGGCTTTTTGTTTAGAATAATGACACTGTACTCATGATGCAGTTCTAAGTCATAATTCACTTCTTCGTACCACACACCCAGCTGATTCAAAACTACATCCCAGGCTGTATTTCTTTCCTGAATCCCTATACACAATCGCTGCTTCATCCCAGCACCTTTTTCTTTGCCCACTCAAATTGATCCTGCTTAAGTATATCAAACTGATATATGATGAAAATAAAGATGATGGCAGCAATAGCGGCATTTAAAAGGGGCATCAGCGGACTGAAAATAAAACCACAGAATAGTAAAACAGCTGCCGGGTAGCTAACCAGCAGCGGTTTCAAGTAGTTCAAAGGGACTACCTTTCTGAACCAGAAGTAGGTAAATAAAGTGATGATAACCTCCGCGGCTGAAACCGATATGGCTACCATTATTGAATTTCCAAGAGCGGTAAAGCTGAAAATGATAATAGCCGAGATGGTTCCTCCAAAACAGGTAGCCAAAAAGTATTCTTTGTCTTTATTTGTTGCGATAAGCCCAAACGAAAAGAGGCTGTTGACGAAAGTAGCAGCAATCATTACCGAAAGAATCTGGAGCAGAATCACACTCTCTGCGTATTGTTCTCCATAAAGTATGGATATAATTTGTTCAGCTCCAATCGCTGTTACGAGGGCTATAAGGGCTCCCCCTGCAGCCACTAACCGAAATACAGTATCTATTTTGTTGTTTGCCTCGGCCCGGTTTCTGCTCCAGAGGGATGAAAGATTAGGAAGCAGTAAGTTTACAAAAACCCGGTCGATCATCATCGCAATAATAACCACTCTAAAGGCAGCTCCATATAAACCGGCATCTTGTAAAGTCAGAATTCCGCCAATAAGAATAGGAGGGAGCAGAACTACAATTTGAGCAAAGAATTTACCCAAACCTAAAATTGAACTTGATTTGAGTAAATCCGGATAGATTTGTGTACCTCGGGAAGGCAGCGAAAAGGGCTTGTCTTTGATTGCAAACGTACCCAGCGTTAAAGCCGCAATGGCCACACCAACGGTGTACAGCACCGGTACCAGGGTTACATCCTCAACGGTCTGTACCATAAAAACGACGAGGATAAAATAAATGAGTCCATTCAATATTTTAGACAGGGCGATTTTACCAAACTGTTGCTTCCCGGCATAGAACCACTCCATCAGAGCCATGTACGGGACGATGGAGTAGAGGTAGCCCAGAATAACCTGTTTCTCAATTTCCCCCGTATTTATCATGGAAACGATGACGGTTGAGGCAATTAACACAATAATGCCAAGGAAGAGCTTCATCCTGAATATTTCTAATACACGGAAAATGCGTTTTGAAGGCTCTTTAGCCGTTTCACGCGTTCCTATACTGATAAGCCCCATATCAGAAACCCAGGTAGCGTAGCCAAGAATTGAAAGCGCCACGGTTATCAATCCATAAAACTCGGAGCCCAGGGTTCGGGCCAGGTAAATGGAAGTAAGGAATGAAAGTCCCCGGCCGGCGACATCACCAATGGCAATCCAAAACGCTTTTTCTTTCAGCTTAGCCATTAGCGGGTTGTCTTTAAATGCTGTTCAAGCAATTGTTTCAGTTCATCCTGATGGGTAAACAACTCTACATTCGGCTCCTTTCCTTCCTCACTCAAACAGCCTAAATCAGGGGCTATTATCTGCTTATCATAAGCTTTAGCCATATGATAACCGCCGGAGGAAAGGATTTCGCGGTAATTGAAAGCACAAAGATCAGCGGCACTGTAAAACCAGGGAACCCGGCTCTCATCAATAAACTGCGGGATGATTTGAATTCGGGCACTCTGCTTCTGTTTATCCTTTAATTCATCAAATAACTTCAGGTTGCCTTTTTTTACCGGCCCAACAACCAGAAGTTTACACTCAAAATCAAAATCTATAACTAAATCAGCTACTTTCTCTATCTGCTTGTAGCGGCTGATGTTACCAAACATTAGTATAACAGGCAGTTCGGGTTTTAATTCACAACCATAATGCTCATTCAGGTTTTGACGGGCAACGGATTTATCGATGGGTTCAGCCGGAAAAGATGGGTGAGGGATTAACTCAAATTTTTCTTTTGGAGCTTTCAGTCGTTCACTCATAAGGCTCATGGCTTTTGCGCAATGCACATGAAGCACATCCGACCAAGCCGCCATTTTCTTATGCAAATAACGATGCAGCCCCAGGTATTTTTGGTCGTGGGGAAACTCATTATGTAGTGTCCATACGACTTTCCCACCCAGCTTATGGAATAAATAGATGCAGAACATTTTCCAGGGCATGCCCATCAGAGACTTAAAGTCCTGAAATTCAAGCCAGTGGTAGTGCAGAATAGCCTGTCGGTTGGTAAGAATACCAACTACCAACTTAAAATGATTAAACACACTAATGGATTGAATATCAAAATCCGCTTCTTCGATCAGGTTTTTGTAAAGCAGATATAAATAATCAGACTTTTTATGAGAATACCGGATTAAAGGAACTACATAAACGGTACGTGCATCCTTATTAACCGATGCATAAAGCTCCTTAAGAGAAGTAGCCTCCATAAAATACCCTTATTAAAATTTGTACTGAATCCCAATGGAATGTACTGTTCCATAGCCTGTATTGAAAGGAACTAATGCATAATTGAAGGTGATCTCGTCGGTTGTGAAGGCAGCACCAAATGAAACCGGACGAACATTATTCTGGGTTTTGTAGCCGCCGCTGATTTCCAAAACATCGGCTATGTTAAAAGAAAGCCCGAAATTAAAATAGGAGCCGGGGACCGTATAATCGGCGTAATCTTTGTCATCCGTTTCTACCAGAGGATAAACAAAATCAGCGTATGCAGTTACCAACACAGGCAGGTCATCATTTTTTGGCGGGGTGAAGTTGAGCACATCTGCAGATGATCCAACTTTAAAGTTTGTAGGGAGAGGGGTGGAATTAATATTAAGCTTCTCCATTTCTCCTAAATTGGTTACCGATGCTCCCAACCGAAGCCGGTCATTTAATAACTCACTGGCCATCCCCAAATTAAAAGCATAACCGTTGGCCTGGTAAGTGAAGTTTTCTTCATTCAGATATTGAAATGCACCACCCAATGCGAAGTACTTAAAATCATAGGCATAAGCTGCAGAGATGGAGATATATTGTATAGAGAACTCACCATTCGGGGGACCCGGGTTATTTCGGGCTTCATAATCATCAGCTCCGGAGGTGTAAAATGAAAAAGCCACCGCTCTTTGCCCGTTTTTGAAGTTTACACCGCCAAAAATGTTATTCACGTTAGCAATCCAGAAAGAATAACCAAGATCAATGGAAGAATAGTCATTAAGGGATAATAAAGCCGGATTTGAGAAAATAGAAGCTGATCCTTCAGATATAGAAGTGGTAGCTTCAGCTTTAGAAAGAGAATAAGGAGTTGGAGAAATGCTCAGCATCTCGAAGCCGCTTCCCTGAGCAAGAAGGGCGGAGCTGCTGATGAATAGAAAAAGGCTGAAGATTACGGTTTTCATAAATTCAGGCGTAAGGAAAATACATGCATGTTAGAAATTCGGTACGGTTCCATCACAAAGGCATAATCGATGGAAGGAGAAAATACATCAAATGGAAGATGAATGGAAAAGCCACTGCTAAGTCCCCAGCTGTCCATATTTGAGGTTTCAGGAAGGGTCCAGCCGGCCCGTAGAGTAAATCGTTCATGAGCTTTCCAGGAACCACCCAGTCTTATTTGGGAGGAGCTGGTGTTGATGGTTTCAGTGGTAGTAATCGTGGATGGAACCCCGTTATCAATAAAAAACTCGGTAGTTTCTGTTTCGGAGCTATAACTTTGTAGCTCGAAATCAGCGGAAACGGTAAAAAGTTCTCTCTGGTAGGCTAATCCTAAAATAATCCGGGTAGGGAAGTCATTAACAACATCGCGGGCCTGATCCAGATTATACAAGCTTTGAGCATTCCACGAATAATTGGCAAACAGGTCTTTCACTGAAAAACCGATATTCAGGTATTCTCCGGCTCTATATAAAGCCCCAAGATCCACACCAACGGTAAAGGCATTATCAAGCTCGGAGTGATAGTCGGCCATACTAAACTTCAGGCCGACTCCTGCATTAAATTTCTCGCTTAGGCGGATTCCAAAGTTGCTGGACAGTTGGTATTCATTCACTGTAAATAAACCTGTCGGGTAGCCGCTAACCGTTCGGCCGTCAATATCTTTGACTCCTGCACGCATCAGGTTAAACGAGATCCCTGCACTTGGTGGAAGTTGTAAGTGTATGCCTGAACTTTGAAATACCCGGTCAAATTTAAGCGCTCCAACGGTAAGATCGGTCTGGCGGGTGTCTAAGGCCAGCGCTGCTTGTGCGGGATTATAGTAAGCAAAAGCACCTTCTGATGTTACCGCACTCATAGCGTTGCCCATTGCCATTCCCGGGGCGCTGAAGCCCATTCGGTATGAGGCTCCGGCAAAGCCACCGTTCTGAGCCAGGAGGGAAGGAGAAACTAATCCGAACGTAAGCAGAAATACAAAGCAACGTATTTTATTTATATATGTGAAGGTATTCTGCATTAATCCACCACCAAAATTTTACCGTTTTTACGAGCTCCTGCCGTCTCAATTACATAAATATAAGCTCCGTTAGCTACCTTCCGGCCTTTACCGTCCACTCCGTCCCACACAGCTTCATAAGTGCCGGGCGGGAAAGATCCATTTTCAATTTCCCTCACAAGATTCATCCCGAAATCAAAAACCCGGATGTTCACATTGCCCTGATTTTCCACTTCAAACTTGATTCGCACCAATTCATGCACGGTCGGTGAAAATGGGTTGGGGTAGGCATAGGTGCTTACATCCCGGCCTTCATCGTGGATATTTCCCCCTTTGAGAGGGAAGTTAACCCGGGTGATTTCCCAGTTATCAAAAACCTGGTTGGCTGAGCAGCACTCATGAGAGGTGAGGCCATCGCTTGTAGAGATCCAAATGCGATTGGTAGTAGAAGTAGCCGAGTAATAAACAGCGGTTGATTTAATGAAGGTATTCGGGCTTTTAATTTGGGGGGATTTTATCCAGGTATCTCCACCGTTGGGGGAAATGAACAAGCCATTTTCTCCGGTTGCAAATACATATCCATCCTTAAAACCAATATCATTAATGCGTTCTCCAATCAGCATTTGTGTAAATGTTTGACCGCCATCATCGGTGTATACTAGTCCCTGGTCTTCTACTCCGGACTCAATGATGCGATTAGTCATCCAGACTTTTCCTGTGCCTGGCTCTTCTTTTAACTCAATTACCCAATTGCCGATCAGGCCGTTGGTTGAGCCATCAAATGTAATATGAGACCAGCGAATACTGTCGGTTGGGGCTGTTAGGGCATTTTCTGAAACATTCACCCCGCTGCCTGTTCCTACCCAAACGCGATTCTGCGAATCAATATAAACTCCAAATACACGAAGATTTAATCCAAAATCACTTCTTGGATCATATCGGTTTATTTGAGCCACATCACCATTGGCTAAAATTATATTTGAGCTCCAGCTGTAATCATCTTCAGGGGTCATTTCAGAAACATTGTCAGGAGGGAGTATAACCCGTTCCCAGGTATCTCCAAAGTCGCGGCTTCTGATTAACCCGCCCCCGAAATTAGCTGAATAAACAACGTTATTTTTAAAATCCACTTCATAGGGCGGCGCTTGTTCAGGTACTATAAAACGAATACGATTGTAAGTTATCCCGCCGTAGGTAAACTGTATATCGCAATCCGGATCGTAATCCCCGGAACTGGATGGTCGTTCAAAATCAGGGTCATCTGAAAAACATTTTGAAGGAGGGTCAGGGTCGAGGACAGGGGGTTCAAAACGCCATGAATCGCCACCATCCACTGAAAAATAGTACCCGAATGCGGTTTGGGGACTTCCTTCGGCTTCCGTGTTTGTATAACCAAGTCCTGCAAGAACGGTATCTTGTCCAAGCTCCAGCGAATACACACGTCCAATGCCGTTGACCACACTATCAGCATTTTCAGGAGTGAACCATTCCGCGTTATTATTGATATTTCTATTCAGGGAAGGGCTTACCCAAACGGTATCTCCGAAAGCTAAAATAGTACTAACTCCATTTACCCGAATGGTGTTGGTGGTTTCGCGATCTGGATTCAATGGACCATAAACCTGGGCCTGAACGGCAACGGATAGGAATAGAGCAATAAGTACAGCAAGAAATTTCTTCATTTATTCGGTAATCCTGAATGTTGTTTGAAGGGTATCGCTTACCAAACCACCTTTATCAACAGCATAATAATATAGATCAAAGGTTTGAAGCTGACTTTCTGGATTTACCGGAAATGCTGCCGTATAAACGGAGTCACCAGCTGTAATATCCGCTCCGTTATCACCATCATCAAAAAGGGTGAACGGAGAACTATTAACCTCTCCGGATGAACGATTAAATATCCGTACAAAAACTCCCTGAATGGTGTCGTTTCCTTCTTCATCTGTGACTTTGGCAGTAAACCGATAAACATCAGTTCCAGAGGTTGGCCGCTGTACAGTTTCAGGATTATTGGCTTCTAAAATCTCCGGCTTAATCTCAGAAAACCCGGTAATCTTAAGTGAGGCCGTGGCATAGTTGAAGTGGCTGGTTTCAGGATTCTGCACAATGGCATTCACCTTAAAATCCTGAAAAAAAGTAGTTTTGGTTTGAAACGGCACTTCGAGAGTGAATTCACCATTAGTCGATGTTATTTCCATATCCTGTTGCAACTCTACCTGACGGGAATTCCGATCGGTAATAATTATTCTGGGGACTACACCTTCAGGCAGGTTCTCTGTATCAGCAGAAAAGGTGACTATCACTGTTGTGTCCTTAACACCATCATCAGCAGATGTGAACTGCACATTTTGAGGCGAGACATTAAAGCTTTGGATTACCGGGCTTTCCTCAAATATATCTTTTGGTGAAGTGGTAGAATCACAAGAGAGAAACACGATGCTTGAACCAAGCAAAAGAGTAGTGTAGATGAATAGGTGCTTCAAAATAATTTTGCTGCTAAAAGATTATTTCTAATGGTAAGGATTCATGGTTCTTAAATCCAATACGGATTTAAACTTCATAAATTGTGGAACTTCGTATTGCATGTACTTTGCTATGCCGTTATATTCGACGCGTTATGAAAAAACAAATCGTTCAAATTATTGCTTGGTGGTGGCCTGTTGTTACAACTAACAGTGGGTCTCGTATGTAAATTGAACGATAGAAAAGAATGTAAGCAAACCCACTGTTCCGCCGGAATTGTGGGTTTTTTTATTTAATTGAATTGCCACGAAATCTCTAAAACACAAAATTTTAGTGCTTTCGTGTTTTAGTGGCTACTAAATGAACAAAGATCAATTTTTAGAACTTAGTAAAGAATATACAGCTGTACCTATCTATAGAAGGTTATTGGCTGATGTACTTACCCCAGTTTCCCTTTTTATGAATATCCGGGAAGGAGCTGAGTTCCCGTTTTTACTGGAATCAGTGGAGGGCGGAGAGCAACTGGCCCGTTATTCCTTTATAGGTAGAAATCCTTATCAAAAATTGATTTTTGACGGAGACGAAACCACTCTGGAGTCAAAAGGAACAACAGAAAAGATTGATCAGGGCTATTTTGAAAAGCTAAAAGAACTGACAACTGCTTATTCTGAACCCACACTGCCGGAACTTCCCCGATTAAAAGGCGGAGCGGTTGGTTTCTCAGCCTACGATACCTTTCGTCTGGTTGAAGATCTTCCTGATGTACCAGAAGATGACCTGAATTTGCCGGAAGCCATTTGGGCTTTTTATGATGAAATCTTTGCTTTCGATCATGTGAAACATCAGGTAGTATTAATAAAGACGGTTTTTGTAGAAGAGGAAAAAGATATTGAGGAAGCCTACCGGATGGCTCAGCAAGCTCTCGACCAAATGGAAGCAGCGGCCCTGAATTCCAATTATCAGAACCGCTCGTTTAGCATTGACACGGAATCGCTGTCGAGCAATATGGAACAGGATTACTTTGAGCGTATTGTAGAGAAGGGGAAGGAATACATTTATGAAGGCGACATCTTTCAGGTAGTACTTTCCCAACGTTTTCAGGCCGATATGAGTGGAGATCCATTTATGTTGTACCGGGCTTTAAGGATGGTGAACCCATCTCCGTACTTATTCTATCTGGATTTTGAAGACTTTCAGCTGGTGGGTTCATCACCGGAGGTCTTAGTTCGGGTGCAGGAGGGAGAAACCCGTGTATTGCCTATTGCCGGAACCCGGCCACGTGGAAAGACCCATGAAGAAGATCTTGCTCTGGAAGAAGATTTAAAGAATGATCCCAAAGAAGTAGCCGAACATATTATGCTTGTGGATTTGGGGCGTAATGATCTTTCGAGGGTTTGTAAAGCCGGTTCGGTAAAAATGGAACGAAATCAGGTGATTGAGCGATATTCACACGTGATGCACATTGTCAGTGATGTAGTTGGGGAATTGCGGGAAGATCAAACCTCGGTAGATGCGCTGATGCAATGCTTCCCGGCTGGAACGGTAAGCGGAGCTCCGAAAATCCGTGCCATGGAAATCATTGATGAACTGGAACATACCAAACGTGGAGTTTATGCGGGTGCTGTCGGCTATTTCGATTTTTCCGGTAATATGGACACCTGTATTGCCATTCGAACCATGGTGGTAACCGATAACAAAGCCTATATTCAGGCCGGGGCCGGAATTGTGGCCGACAGTGATCCCACCAAAGAATTTGAAGAAACTCAAAACAAAGCGGGCGCACTTATTCAGGCGCTTAGCGTAGCTTTAGATATTCAATAAAACAGATACATGAGCGACACAAAAACTATTTTATCAGGCATTCAACCTTCAGGTAAGCTTCATATTGGTAATTATTTCGGAGCGATCCGACAGCATATTGCCATGCAGGAACAGGGAGAAGCCTTCTACTTCATTGCTAATTTTCATTCTCTGACATCCCTGAACGACGGGGAGCAGCTTCGGCAGAATACGATTGATGTAACGCTTGATTACCTAGCGCTGGGTTTAGATCCTAATAAAGCGACATTCTTTGCCCAGTCTGATGTACCCCAGGTAACCGAACTCGCATGGATACTTGGAACCTTAACACCGGTTTCCCTGATGGAAAAAGGCGTTTCGTATAAAGATAAAATTGCAGCCGGACTCAGCCCGAATATTGGTTTGTTTACTTATCCTATTCTTCAGGCAGCGGATATATTGATTTACCACTCGGATATCGTGCCCGTAGGCGAAGACCAAAAGCAGAATATTGAGATTACGCGCGATTTAGCCGGAAAATTCAATCACACTTATGATGGTGAGTACCTCAAGCTACCGGAAGAACATATTGTGAAATCAGTTGCGGTAGTACCGGGGATTGATGGCCGTAAAATGAGTAAAAGCTACAAAAACACCATCAATATTTTCGCTGAAGGAAAGGCGTTGAAGAAGAGGGTGATGTCGATTGAAACGGATTCTACTCCGCTTGAGGACCCTAAAGACCCGGAGAACGACAATGTGTTTGCACTCATCAAGCTATTTGCGGATAAAGACATGCAGGATGAGATCGCCGCTAAATATAAAGCCGGGGGATATGGTTACGGTCATGCCAAAAAAGAGCTGTTGGGGATGATTGAGGAGTATTTTGGTGAAGCAAGAGAGCGGCGCCATGAACTGTCTAAAGACCTGGATTATGTTCATGATGTGCTTAGGGAAGGAAGTAAGAAAGCCCGTGTAAGAGCAGAGTCTGTGATGGAACCTATCCGGGAAGTAACCGGAATCGTGAGGCACTTTTAACCATGGTTCTGATTATAGATAATTACGATTCCTTCACGTACAATCTCGTTCATTTGGTTGCTGCCGAAACGGATAATTATAAAGTCATTCGAAATGATGCCATGACGCTCGAGGAGATCAAAGAATTAAATCCTTCAAAGATTCTTATCTCACCGGGACCGGGTCGCCCTCATGAAGCGGGAATTACTGAGGAAATTATAAGGGAGATGGGAAAAGAGACCCCCGTTTTAGGAGTTTGCCTTGGCCATCAAGCCATTGGTGAGGTATTTGGAGCAAAGGTTATATATGCCCCTAAGCTGATGCACGGCAAGGTGTCCAAGGTGTCACATAATAATAAATTTATATTTGAAGGAACTGAGAAAGACTTTACAGCCACCCGATATCATTCCCTGGTATTAGATCCGGATACCATCCCCGATGTTCTTGAAATTACCGCTCATTCTGATGATGGTGTCATTCAGGGGATTCGCCACAAAGAATACCCGATTCAGGGGATTCAATTTCACCCGGAAAGCATTCTTACCACGGAAGGACCTAAACTTATTCAAAACTGGTTGCGACAATAATGGATTTCAAAAGTATTCTGTACAAACTTTCATTTTCTGAAAACCTCTCTCAGATTGAGGCCGAAACAGCGCTAAACCTGATTATGTCTGGCGAGGTGTCTGAGGAGCAAATTGCCGGTTTCCTCACAGCTATGAGACTCAAAGGCGAAACCGTTGAGGAACTGACCGCTTTCGTGAAGGTGATGCGCTCAAAAGCTGTTAAAGTAGACGTTAATGTTGAAGGAGCTATCGATCTTGTCGGAACCGGAGGCGATCAATCAGGTACCTTCAACATTTCAACAGCAGCCTCCTTTATTACGGCTGCAGCCGGAGTTCCGGTCATAAAGCATGGAAATCGGAGTGCTTCCAGTAAGTGTGGTTCAGCTGATGTTTTAGAGCATTTGGGAGCTTCCATCGAGCTTGGAAAAGATGGAGTTGAGCAGGTTTTTGATGAAGTCGGGATGGCTTTTATGTTTGCCCCCATGTTTCATCCGGCTATGAAGTACGTGATGCCGACCCGGCGTGAGTTAGGCTTTCGCACATTTTTCAACATTCTTGGTCCCATGGTTAACCCTGCTGATGTTCAGCGATATGTGATAGGAGCTTTCAGTAAAGAGGTGGCCGAGAAGATGGTTCACATTCTTGCTAACCTTGATACAGATTTCGCCTACACCTTTAACGCTCATGACGGATTGGATGAAGTAAGCCTGACATCGCAATCCGAGATCTTTGAGTTGAAGGATAAAGTAGTGTCTACCTCCATTTTGTTTGATCCGGAATCAATGGGGTTTAACAAAGTAGAAATGGATGACCTGATGGGAGGCGGTAAAGAGGAGAATGCTGATATACTTACAAGCATTATGGCTAATAAAGCCACTGAAGCTCAGCAAAATATCGCATTGTTAAATGCGACCTTTGCCATTCAGGCTTCCGGTAAAGTTGATAAACTCGAAGAAGCTAAAGAACTGGCCGTGGATGCCCTTGAGTCAGGTAAAGCACGTAAGATGCTGAATGACTTTATTGATGCTACTAACGATGCCATGGGCACATTCAAATATTAAACCATGAGCACTATACTTGATCAAATAGTAGAAAAGACGGCGGAAGATTTAGAGAGGCGAAAGAGGAAGGTCTCATTTAATGACTTCAACTCGTTTGAGGGTTTTGAGAAACAGACCATTTCTTATAAAGATGCTCTGTCAGGTACAGATTCCGTTTCTATCATTTCAGAAGTTAAAAAAGCTTCTCCATCCAAAGGAATCATCCGGCCTGATTTTGATCCGGTTGACATTGCACTTCGATACGAGGAGGGAGGTGCATCCGCAATTTCAGTGCTCACGGATCAGCCTTTTTTTAAAGGTGACTTGAAATATCTTGAGGCTATATCCAAAAGAGTTAAACTTCCGTTACTGCGCAAAGACTTTATCATTGATCCATACCAGATAAAAGAGGCGAAAGCCTATGGAGCGGATGCAGCCTTAATCATCGTTGCAATCACGGAAGGTGCCCAGCTCAATGAATTGCTACATGCCGCCAAAGAATTTGAATTGGATGCTCTGGTTGAATGTTATGATCAGGAAGACTTTGACCGAATAGATTTTGAGCAGGTTGATATCCTTGGAGTAAATAACAGAGACTTAAAGAATTTTGAAGTGGATGTACATCGAGGCATTGAGATATTGCAACAGGCGCCCGAAGGAACGGTATTGGTCTCTGAAAGTGGATTGTCTTCCGGCAAAGACCTGGCTGTATTGCGGAAAGAAGGAATTCACTCAGCTTTAATCGGCGAATTTTTTATGAGGCAGGATGACCCCGGTCAGGCCGTAAAAGATTTAATTGAGCAAACAGAAGAAGAATTTCAACGCTTACAAAGAGAAGATATAGAACATAGCTGAATCAATTCATCCGTGTTCGATCATCAAAGTTTATGACACAAGAAGACCAAAGAACAAGAATTAAGATTTGCGGGATTACAAACCTTGAAGATGCCCGGTTTGCGGCTGGTGCTCTGGTAGATTATCTGGGTTTTATCTTTTATGAGAAAAGTCCCCGATATATTGAACCGGGAGAGGCAGGAGCCATTATAAACTGGCTTGAAGGCCCTGAAAAAGTTGGCGTATTCGTGAATCAGCCTTTGGATGATGTAAACCGCATAGCTAAAGAAACCGGACTGGATTATGTGCAGCTGCACGGTGACGAATCGGTAGAATACTGTGAATTGGTTGAAAAACCCATCATTAAAGTCATTCATATTCAGGAGGAAACGGTTCCTTATTTATTGAAGCACCAGATTGATCAATACTCTGAAGTAGCTGACTACCTGCTTTTTGATACAAAAATAGATGGCCTTTGGGGCGGAACCGGTAAATCATTTGACTGGGATATGCTGAATGAAGCTGATATTGATGTTGCGTTTTTCCTTTCCGGTGGATTGAATGCGGAGAATATCAGTGAAGCAATAGAAACGGTTCAGCCTTATGCAGTAGATATTTCAAGCAGCCTGGAGCAGAAACCCGGACTGAAAGATTTTGGAAAAATTGAAGACTTCATGCATCTCATGAGGTCTTTGGAAGCAGATTAATTGAACTCAGACGAATGGATTGAGAGGATGCTCACTGATTATTTTATTTAAAAATGTGAATCTGCTGAATCTGTGTCATCCGTGTTCCATCAGAATGGTTAATTTATGAATACAAAAACTGAAACAAAGAAATATACCTTTCCCGATGAGCGGGGGTATTATGGTAAATTCGGCGGAAAATTCGTGCCTGAGATTTTAATACCGGCTATTCAGGAGCTGGAGCAGGAATTTCAGAAAGCTAAGAAGGATGAAGACTTCCAGAATGAATTTAAGTCTCTGTTGGATGAATACGTGGGCCGGCCTACCAAGCTGACCTTTGCTAATCGGTTAACCGAACATTATGGTAAGGGCAAGATTTACCTGAAAAGAGAAGATCTTTGTCATACCGGTGCTCATAAAATCAACAATGCGATTGGCCAGGTACTATTGGCGCGACGTATGGGTAAAAAGCGAATCATAGCTGAAACCGGAGCCGGCCAGCATGGAGTAGCTACGGCCACAGCATGCGCGAAATTCGGCCTGGACTGTGTGGTTTATATGGGTGAAGAAGACATGGTTCGGCAAAAATTGAATGTAGATCGAATGACTTTGCTTGGAGCAGAAGTCAGGGGAGTGAGCAGTGGTTCAAAAACCCTGAAAGATGCAACCAATGAAGCCATTCGTGACTGGGTAACCAATGTAGATACCACTTTTTATATCATTGGATCGGTTGTAGGCCCTCATCCTTACCCCATGATGGTTCGGTATTTCCATGAGGTTATCGGGCGCGAAACGAGGAAACAAATCCATGATTACGAAGGGAGAAACCCGGATCACCTTATTGCGTGTGTGGGAGGTGGTTCTAATGCTATTGGTTTCTTTTACCCCTTTCTCGACGATAAGGACGTGAATATCATAGGAATTGAAGCGGCCGGCTATGGCGTCGATTCCGGACAAACCGCTGCTACCATGAGCAAAGGCACACCCGGTATACTTCATGGTTCGCTTAGCTATTTACTGCAAAGTGATGAAGGGCAAATTGAACTTGCCCATTCCATCAGCGCAGGATTGGATTACCCCGGTGTTGGCCCCGAACATGCTCACCTGAAAGATCTTGGAAGGGTAAATTATTATGCCGTAACTGATGAAGAGGCTATGGCTGCCGTTAAGCTGTTATCTAAAACGGAAGGTATAATTCCGGCTTTAGAAACCGCACATGCTTTTGCATGGTTAGAGAAACTTTTACCGAAAACTTCTAAAGACGATATTATTATTTTGAACTGCTCCGGTCGCGGTGATAAAGATATGGGAACAATTTCTGAAAATTTATAAAGGTAAAAATGAATCGAATTCGAAAGGTATTTGAAGAAAAGGGTAAAGACTCTAAACTGATGAGCCTTTTTCTAACAGCAGGTTTCCCTGATTTAGATGCTACTGTAGATCTGATCCTTGGCTTTAAAAATAACGGGGCCGATATTATTGAGCTTGGAATGCCCTTTAGTGATCCATTAGCCGATGGACCCACTATCCAATATTCAAGCGATGTAGCTATTAACAATGGCATTACCATTGACAGGATTTTCGAAATGGTGAAGGAAGTCCGCAAGCAATCGGAAATCCCCATCATTTTAATGGGATATATGAACCCGGTGCTTCGCTATGGTGTGGAAAAGTTTTGTGCCGGGGCGGAAGAAGCAGGCGTTGATGGACTCATCATCCCCGATATTCCCATAGAAGAGGGTGGAATTATTGAGGAGCACGCCAAAAATTCTAAACTATCTCTTATATACCTTGTTGCGCCTAACACTAGCGATGAACGTATGAAGCAGGCCGATGAAAAGTCGGAGGGATTTGTATATTGCGTTTCCGTTACGGGGGTAACCGGAGCCCGGGAAGGCGAGGAAGTCTCAAAATCGGTGAACCGGTTTATTGAGCGGGTCAAAACCAATATTACCCGGAACCCGGTGATGGTAGGTTTTGGTATTAAATCTCATGAAGATGCAAATGATATCGCATCAAATGCCGATGGTTTTATTGTCGGAAGTGCCTTAATTGACACCATCAAGAAAAATTATCCGAATGAGGAATGGCAATCAGAGCTTTTTTCCTTCGTTCACTCACTGAAATTTGGAAAATAATTACACATTATGCGAATAACGTTAGGATCACTATTCATTTCTGCTGTTGCTCTTCTTTTTGTCTCTTGTGATGGAGATTACCGTCCATTGGCTGAAGGTAATACCCGCGAAGTAATCGTGGTTATGGATTCAACAAAATGGGAAAGCCAGACAGCCGAGGCCATCAGAGAGGTCTTCGGAAAGTGGGTGTTAACTGTACCAAACGGAGAGTCTTATTATGATCTTCGGTTTACTCAAATACGTTCTCAATCGCATTTAGATCGTCTTAAAAGCAGTAAGAATTTAATTTTTGCTGCCCCGATTGACGAGGACTCCAATACCGGACGACAGGTTCGAGGCTTCCTGGATGAGTCGGTTGAACAGCGAGTTAAGGATGGCGAAAGTTTCGCTTTTCCTGTGGAAGATCAATGGTATAGGGATCAATATGTGTTGATATTAAGTTCTTCTTCTGATTCACTTCTGGCTCAGAAAATCAGGAATACAGAGAACTCATTGTTGAGCAATATGCTTCAAAAAGAGCTGCAGCGTTGGGAGTATTTTGTGTACGAAAAGAAAGAACAAACTCAGCTGTCAGATTCGTTGTGGGAAAACCGAGGGTTCAAAGTTCGCTTTCAGCATGATTATATCAAGAACATAGACACGCTGAACTTCCTGAGTTATCGCCGGTTCCTGCCTCAAAATGACCGCTGGATGTGGATTTGGTACAAAGACAATGTGGATGATATTTCCTTTCTGGACGATGAATGGATTATCAATACCCGCGATTCCCTTTCTCAGGAATATATTAAGGGAGCCCGCGATTCCATGTACGTTCAAACTTATACCAACCGCCCTGAAATCAGACCAATTATTACTGAAAGCTTCCAGAAAGGGAGGTTACTGGCTTATGAAACCCGCGGAACCTGGTATATGGTAAACGGACTGATGGGAGGTCCGTTTGTGAATTTCACTTATTATGATCCCGATACCAATCGGTTATTCATGATCGATTACAACCAGTTTGCACCCAGTGTAAGAAAGAAACTGCCTTTTGTGCGCCAGTTTCGTGCTATGGGAAGAACGTTTGAGTCTGACTCCACCTGGATGTCTTCATCCGAAGATCCGGCATCTTAGTTTTAGAACTTAGTGTATAATAGTTATTTGTGAATGCTAAAAGTCAGCGAAGCTTCGGACTGTGCTTCGGCTTAGTGTAAATAATAAAGAATGATTAGTTCGTGCAAATACAGAAACAAAAGCTTGATCTAGAAATCATTGCCTACCATGGGTGGGGGTTTGATTCAACCTTTTGGAACAACTGGCCGGCAATTCTTCCTCATAACGTTTTATTTAAAACGGCGGACAAAGGCTATTTTCTGGATGAAAAACACCCCAAATTTTCCGGCAGTTCAAAACACAAAGCTCTTTTCTTGCATTCTTATGGTCTGCATTGGTGTCCTCAAGAGCATATCGAACAGGCTACCTGCATTGTAATATTCAATGGCTTTCGTTGCTTCCATCCTGATGATGGAAGCCAGAGATCGGAATCAAGAAAGGCTTTGCAAAGTATGATTTCAGGATTTGAGAACAACCCCAAGGATGTTCTTCAAGCTTTCTGGAAGAATGTTTTTCACCCCCACAAAAACAAGTATATCCGAAAAGGAAAATTTGACAAAGATTTATTGGTAAAGGATTTAAAACAAATGGATACCGGATCCTTCAATATTCAAAACCTTCAAAATGGCAAGCCGATCATTAGCCTGGATGGTGGTAGTGACAAGGTTCTGACGAACAACCGCGGAAAGTCATTTACAGAGATTACGGAAGGAAATGCTGTATATCATTTTATAAAGAAGGCAGGACACGGCTTACCAGCTACTCATCACCAGGAATGCTGGTCGTTTATCAGTGCAATGATTCCTATTTTTCAGCACAATGGAAACTACAGAAGAAAAAGACATCAACAGAGTAGCCCGTAAATTCGGCAATGCAGCTGAAACCTATCATCAGGAAGCAGAAATTCAAAGAAAAGTAGCTGATGGACTTATTTCGTCGCTATTGCCCTGGAGAGAACTTTTGCCTTCGGGTCCGATTCTTGAAGTGGGATGTGGTACCGGTTTTTTGACTCGTGAACTTATCAAACACTTTCCCGGGAAAGAATTTCTTATTACCGATGCTTCACCTGAAATGGTTCAGTTTTGTAAATCTGAATTGGAAAAGGAGGGGCTTCTGACTGATAAAGTTCAGTTTCAGGTATTGGATGCCGATGAATTTGATCAGACGGATGAAAAATTCTCGATGGTAATCAGCAATTTCGCCCCTCACTGGTTTAAGGATACATCTGTAGCATTAGAGAATCTATCAAAATCTATACGGCCTGGAGGATTGCTCCTTTGTTCTTTTCCGGGGAATCACTCTTTTGAGCAATGGTATCAAAACTGCCTGGAACTTGGGCTTCCTCATACCGCAAATCCATTACCCGATGTGGAAGAAGTGGTTGTGAAACTGTCTATGGGACCCATGCAAATCGACTATTATGAAAATGATTTATACCAGGAGTTTGCTTCGTCTATGGATTTTTTCCGGCACTTAAAAAGAATCGGGGCCTCTGAGAGTGTAAAGGGTTCTTCACTATCTAAAAAACAATTCAGACTACTTACAGATCACTGGGATAAAAAATCCGAACACAAGGTAAAGATAAAATGGCATGTGGTTTACCTTGCGGCTAAAAAAGACTTTACATGATAATGAAAGGATAAGCAGTCTGCCTGGTCTGTAATTTTAAACCACATTTCCAATCCAACTCCGAGTAAGTCCGTATAAAAAAATCATAAATACATAAATAAATTATGATTTAACCTGACGATTCTTTAAAATCTACCCGAGTACAGGGTTTGGGTTTTTGGGGTACTTTTTTCTTCTTACTGAAGTAACGTGCAGCCTGTATTTATTTTAGCCAACCTTTTGATATCGCATTTCTGGCTATCCAAATCAGTCCTATTCCGAATAGAAAAACCATTACAGGCATTACCGCTCCTCCGGGTCCATACACCTCTATAGAATTACTCATAAACAATGAGTGATACATTTGTACCACAATTCCGATAAAGGAAATAATAAAAAGGGGTAGAGCAACTTTTCTTTTCAGTAGAAGAGATAGTGAACCCAGCGCGCCTCCAAATACGGCAAATGCAAAAGCTCCTGTAGCCCAAGCGGGTGTATTTGCCATAAGCTCTTGTTGAGCGGCGGGTAGTTCAGCCATTACTTCCGGACTCATCGTAACCGTCATAATGTATGACATCACTCCGAGTAAGTTCCAGAGAAGTGCTCCCCATCCAACAACCCAAAACCAGGTTGTGGGTCCATTTGTATTTTGATTTTCAGCCATGTTTGTTTGGTTTTATTTAAAATGGCTCTCCTGTTAATCGAATAGTCAGCTGATAGTACAAATTTTAAGTTAAAATCAGGAATTCTATTTGCTACGCCGCTCTTTAAAAAAATCCTTCATTAAGTGCTCGCATTCCGCTTCCATCACGCCCTGAATTACTTCAACCTGATGATTGAGGTTTTTATTAGAGGATATGTTAAACACACTTCCACATCCCCCCGCATTAGCATCCGCTGCCCCGAAAACAACCGCCCCAAGCTTACTCCAAACTGCAGCTCCTGAACACATGGGGCAGGGCTCAAGAGTAACGTATAGGGTGCATTCACTCAGGTATTTCTCATCCATAGATTCGCAGGCTGCTGAAATTGCAATCATTTCGGCATGAGCAGTTGGATCATTCAGCCGTTGAACCTGATTATATCCTTTGCCTATGATTTGTTGGTTCCGAACAATGACGGCCCCAACCGGCACTTCGCCTTCATCAAAAGCCTGCTCGGCCAACATAAAAGCACGTGCCATAAATCGATGATGTTTCTGCCAAACCTGTCCTTCAATTTCACTCATAATACTTGATTGCCATCATTCAAATTAACTACCTTGGCGCGAACTTAATCCTATTTGAATGAAAAAAGTAGAGCAAAGCATAAAAGATTTAATATCTGATACTATTCGAACCATTCCGGATTTCCCAAAAGAAGGAATTCAGTTTAAGGATATCACTACGTTGTTGCAGGACAAGAGGGCGCTCGAGCTCACTTCCTATATGCTGGCTCAACCATTTCGGAATAAGTCGGTTGATTATGTAGTTGGTTTGGAGTCCCGGGGATTTTTGTTTGGTACTAATCTTGCTCAGGATCTCAACGCTGGTTTTGTACCCGTTCGCAAACCCGGAAAACTTCCCTCAAAAACACTATCTGAATCCTATGCACTTGAGTATGGGGAAGACAGCGTCGAAATTCATGCAGATTCCATTTTTGAAGGTGCCAAAGTAATTATTCATGATGATCTGATTGCTACAGGAGGGACGGCTTCAGCGGCTTCTAAATTAGTTGAACGCCTTGGTGGTGAAATAGTAGGCTATTCTTTTATTATCGAGCTTTCGTTTCTGAATGGGCGGGATCAACTCACCCCAAATGTGCCGGTAGAAAGTATTCTTATCGAATAGCCGGAACAATTTTCACTTTCGTGACTACAATTGCTTGAACAATTAATAGTAATTGAGGACACGAAAATGAGACCCCATAAACTTATTCCGATTATTTTGTTGGCTTCAATCGTGATGTTAGGCACAGCCTGCAAGACGTTTGTGGTCAAAAATGTGAATTACTCCCACCAAATTGAATCCGTACTAACTCCGGATGAAGACGGAACGGTAACAGACGTCCGTCATGGGATTACCTTTAATGTAGCTCCATTTCATAAAAAAGAGTTTGGAGAAAATGACAGCACCCATCAAATAAAAGAAGTGCGACTGATCAGAAACGAGCAAGGCTTTTACTTCATCACAGCTAATCAATTTAAAAACGTATACGTGATGGAACCCGGAAGCGGTACGTTAAAGCTGAAAAAGAAAATTAAGGTTTCAGAAGAAAGAATCCCGGAACCGGCTTTCAACATGAGAGATGGCGTTGTTCAGTTGGTGAAAGTCGATACCAATGAGATTTTAAGCTTAAATGAGAATGGAATTAAAAAGAACGATAAAGAGGAGGAACAATCATGAAACGGTTTTATAAAGCTACTTTGGTATTGATTGCTCTTGCTGTGGGAAGTGTTTCCATATCAGCACAGACATCAGATTACCGGGTTAAAAAGAACTTTGAAGAACGGTATGCAGAACTCAAATCTTCTATTAGTGAGGCGATGACTGTTCAGGAAATTGACAGTTTACGCATCGAAATTGAAGATTTCGAATACTATAATGAAGACCATGATAAGCTTCTGGACAATGCTCTGTATCCTGAAACATTTGAGAGCAGTATCGAAGAGCTGAAACAAAGAGCCAGAGCTGCGGAACACAAGCTTTTGATTATTGAGAATCAAAATGAGAAGCTTGCTCAACTTTCAAATGAGCTATCGGCTTATAAGTCAGAGATCGCGAACTTAAATGATCGAACTGATTCACTCAGAAATGCAATATTAGCTTCTGAAGAAAGCGAAAGCGACCTTTCAAATCTGGTTGAACGGTATCGAAAAAGCATGGAAGAGCGGGATGAATTTGTACTCAACATGATTGATTCGCTGTTCATTACATACAAAGATATGCAGGGTAAAGCACTGGCTGAATTTACTGAAGAAAACGGTCCAAGAGCTTTACATGAAGAGGATAACCCTCTTCATGTTATTGAATCTGTGATAGAAGAGAATATTCAGATTCTGAAAGCTGATAACGGAGCACTGCAAACCGAAGACTACTTGAGAATGTATGTGGTTCAGAATCGTTTTTCAGAGGTATGGAACCAAATCGGTGATGATTTAACCCGTATATATGCCGGTAACAATTCCGCCGAATGGGAAAATAACATAGAGGATAAGCTGGGTGACTGGAAGGCCAGCGCTTCCAGGAATATGTGGGCCTCCATGGATAATTACCTCGAAAGTAATAATGTAAATCTTGGAGCCTTTGACAGCAATGAAAGCTTCTATAAGTCTATTGAGCAATTCGTAAGTAAAGCCACTGACGCCAGTCGTGAAAAAGTGATAACAGATGAAAACTACGCTGATTTCCAGGCTTTCTATGACTTCTGGAATGGTAAAATCAAAAAAGACTGGGGTAAATTTGTTCAGGAAGGTGAAGTACTCACCATGAATCAGATTTCAACCATAGATACTGAAATTATGACCTGGAGAGATGAAGCCAAGCCCAAGTCGTTTCTCATTCCCATTTTATTTGGGTTGAGCCTGTTGACCATCGTAGGTCTCATCATTGTATTAGCAAGAAAGTAATACCCCAAATATTACTAACTGTCAAAAAAGGTCGGCCGGAAGGGCGGCCTTTTTTATGTTAAACAGAAACATATTTGGAAAGACTTCCGTAGGTTAGCGCAACTTTTAACCTTTCTGCCCCTATGAAAAAACTCTTTCTTATAGCCGGAATATTACTGTTAGCCCTGAATGTTTTTGCTCAATCTGCAGAAAGTCCGGTCTCCGAAACCACCCTTATATTCGTCCGGCATGCCGAAAAAATGGACGATGGAACCCGAAATCCACACCTAAGTGAAGAAGGAAAAGCCAGAGCGGTGCGACTTGCAGACATATTACTTAAAGAACATAATGTCTCAGCCGTTTACAGTACTCCGTACTATAGAACCAAAGAGACGGCTTCTCCCATCGCAGACAGTATGGGACTTGAAATCCAGGAATATGGTTTAGATGCCCCCAAAGCTCTTATTCATTCAATTATCGATACAAATAAAGGGGCAACAGTATTGATTGTGGGTCATTCGAACACAACTCCTTTACTGGTAAATCTTTCGATAGGAGAACAACGTTTCAAACAACTTGATGAAAAAGCCTACGGAGATATTTTTATCGTAACTATTGTGGAAGGAGAAGATCCGGTTGTGGAAAGGATAGCCTACTAAGGCAGTGAATAGTATTTCCTAAGCAGCCATTCACTTCCTAACATTAACAAAACAATGGCGAACCAGTAAAAAGAGCGAACCGGAAACGTGTAATTTTCAACCGTTTGTGTACGTGTTTCCAATACATTTTCAGCCCGGAGGCTATCCCATATAGCCGAGGCCTCGTTATAAGGGAAAAATGACCCGCCAGAGTTAGCAGCAATAGATTTCAGTAAATCATCATCTCTCATGGTATTGGTTAGCTCTGAGCTTGAATTTGACACCAGAAATTCGCCGGATTGTGATGCTATTTCCCGATTTCCCTTCCGGGCTGTTGCCCGAAAACTATACAACCCTTCTGAAAGCCGGGGCAGGGTAAGGCTGTAATTTCCATTCCCAAGGCTTTCCATATTGAACGATCGGGCGGTACCGGTTTCTGAAGTCAACTGAACTTCTACAATCCCTTCGGCTTCGGGGTCACCTCTTTCGTTACGAAGGCTTGCGTTAATCAGAGGTGATTCTGCCGTGCTGAAAGTTTTTTTAGCCGGAGCAATTCGAAGCTTCCTGTTATCCGGATCACTTGATGTCCAGGAAACCAGGTTGACAATAAGTGTGGATACATATTCCCGTTCTATGGGGTTGGTACTTTGAACCCATTTGTGCCAGCCCCAGGGAAGTACATGAGACCGTCGGATATTCCCTTGTTCTAAAACTGCAATCGCCGGAGATTCAGAATTAATCCCATCATAATTAATGGAGTATAATGCCGTAGTTTGGAGTTCAGAAATTTCACTTCTCAATGCGGAATAAAGGGATGGGGTATCGTTTAAGTTAATCTCCGGAAGTTCTAAAATCGGCTGTTGATCCTGGTCCAGTATCTGATTTAACCGAACCTGAGCCACCCGGTTATTCTGAGGATTTATGAGCCTGAGAGTTTCTATTTCCGTAGACCCAGGGTCAGACCGGCTGTTAAGTTCAAAAAAGATAGTTGGGGTATCCGTAATGGAATTCAGAAAAGAAAGGTTTTGGCCGGAAGGAGGAGTTCCATGTACAATAACCAGGTTAAACTCATCCTCTTCCGGCATTTCTTCTACATAACGATTCCCGCCAAGCCAGGTAAGAGTATACAAATCATTGTTTTCATCTTCGTTGATAACAGACCGAATGGCTTTTACATCGGGGTGAATTTGAAAAGCCGCATGCAAAATCTTCACTTTACTGTCCAAAACATCGATGGTGAACAATCGGGAATTATTTGATTCCGTCCACTCATCAGGCAAAGGAGAGGTACGCACTTCATATTGTTTCAGGCCCTCTTCGGTGAGTTCAAGCTCAAACTGCACTTGTTTTACCTGTTTGTCTGTATCAAAGCTAACCTGCTGCTCGTTAAGCACTTCATCACCCGACAACAGGGAAACCATTACCGTATTATTTGCAAAACCTGATTGTGAGATTTCAGCTTCAATTATATGATTGGTATTCGTATATCCGGTGGTATTGGTAAGGACGTTAGAAATCGAAATATCCTGAACGCTGGAAGTATCGCCAACCGCAATGGTGTAAAGAGGGATTGAAGAGTTTGCCGCATTAATAGAAGGATTCCGTCCAAAAGTGATAATACCATCAGAAATAATAAGTGCCGCCTGCACTTGCTCTTCCATTTCGAGGATAGACTTAATAGGCTCAGCGAGGTTGGTTTGGGTTTCGGAAGCGCTCAGCGAATCGGGATCAAAATCGGAAATCTGTTCTCCGATCGCATAAAATCTGAATTCTACTTCAGGAATAGCGTCAAAATTTAAAGTATTCAGGAGCTGATTGTATGAATTGAGTCCTTCATAATCCCCTTTGGTAATCCCGATGCTTTCCGAATTATCCAGAAACACCGCAATAGTTGGCTTTACATCAATCTGCCGGGAAGAGTAGAAGTCGGGGTTTAGCAACAATAAAAGCACGATAAGCAATGCTGAACCCCTAAGGGTGATAAGTCCCCAACGCCCGATAGAAGGAATACTTTTGAACGTTCGATAAGAAGCCCATGCAAGAACCACCAATGCAATGGAAAGAATTACAATTACAGCCGGTGGAAGTATATGTTGGAATCCCTGAAAGTCCACATTAATCCCTCATTATGATGTTCAGGATTCTTCTGTAAGCATTTCAATCAGCTTAACGGTTGTATAACCTTCAGCTTCAGCGGCGTAGTTATTTACGATACGATGTCGTAAGACGGGAATTGCCAGGGTTTTGATATCCTCTTCGGTAACATGATAGCGCCCTTGTGACAGCGCTCTTGCTTTACCGCCTAAAATAAGGAACTGAGAAGCTCTTGGACCCGCACCCCAGCTCATATACTTATTTACAAAATCCGGGGCCATATCGGTGCCGGGGCGGGTTTTAGATACTAATTCCACCGCATAATCAAGTACATTATCCGGTACCGGTACTTCACGCACCAGCGCCTGAAGTTCTTTAATCTTCTCTTTGGTAACCAGTGCTTCTATGTTGATGTCCTGGTAGGCCGTTGTTTTGCTCACAATTTCCTTTTCCTCTTCAAGAGAAGGATAATCAACCCAGATATTAAACATAAATCGGTCGAGCTGTGCTTCGGGAAGAGGGTAGGTTCCTTCCTGTTCAATCGGGTTTTGAGTAGCCAATACGAAGAAAGGAGTATCCAGGTCATAGGTTTTACCGCCGGTGGTAACATGATATTCCTGCATCCCTTCAAGCAGAGCAGCCTGAGTTTTAGGAGGAGTTCGGTTGATCTCGTCAGCCAGTACAATATTGGCAAACACAGGTCCTTTAATGAACGTGAACTCTTTGCGGCCCGAGTCTTTATTCTCTTCAATTACTTCGGTACCGGTTATATCACCGGGCATAAGATCGGGAGTAAACTGAATTCGGTTGAAGGTAAGATTCAGTGATTCTGCTAATGTTCTGATAAGCAGTGTTTTAGCCAGTCCCGGAACACCAATCAAGACACAATGTCCTCTTGAAAAAAGGCTGATTAGAAGAAGGTCAATAATGTCTTCCTGCCCAATTACAGCCTTATGAATTTCCTTTTTTATCTGATGAAAAACCGCATGGAATTCATCCGCTAACTTAACCGGATCTTTTACATCGGTGCTCATAAACTACTCTCCGTTTCAGGGACGTTAATTTTATACTCTACGTAAATATCATCCCGCAATTCCTTCATCCATTGTTGCATAATTCGGTACTGTTTCTGCTGTAAAGCAATGCTCTTAATACGTTCATAATCTTGCTTCATATTCGCAATGTGCTCGGGAATCTGCCGGTCTAGACGTACAATTCGGTATGCCTTTTTATTTTGGCTTTGAAGGTTAAACGACTTTGGTTCTGAGATATAACCTTCTTCATCCATTAGCAGTACAACTCTGTACATGGCAGGATCCAAACGGTTGAGGGGGATAAGCCGCTCACCGCTTTGCGGATCAAATATCTTACCTCCAAGATTGGAAGTTGATGGATCTTCACTCAGCTTCCGTGCTACATCAGCAAACTTTACATCAGGATTAGACATGATACTGTCGCGGATAGCATTCAGTCGTTCAATCGCATAATCTTCATCCAGCTCTTCAGAATCGACTGAGATTAGAATATGATTGGTTTCAATCTGATCACCAACACGGCGGTTTAGTTTTATGATGTGATAACCGAATTGTGTTTCAACCACTTTGGAAATTCCACCCGGCTGAAGGGCAGAGGCTGCTGCAGAGTATTCCGAAACCAATTCATCAAGTCCCATTAAAGGAAGCAGGCCCCCTCTTCGGGCTGAGCCTTGGTCATCGCTATGACGGCGGGCTAGTTCCTCAATCGTCTTGCCATGCGTTACAATGGAATCCCGAAGCTGTTGGGCAAATTCGAAGGCTCGTTGTTCGGCATCACCTTTTGCAGGAGGTACAATCACAATTTGTGACAAAGCTACCTGTTCCGGAATAGTAGGCAGTGAATCTTTGGGGATGCTTTCAAAAAATTCATTCACCTCAGGACGAGTGATGGAGATAGACTGCATCTTTTGTTGCTGTACTTTACTTGCAATCATCTGCTCGCGGAAGTCAGAGCGGAAATCGGCCCGGAGTTGTAGCAAGGATTTCCCAAAAGCCTGCTCAAGTGCTTGCTCACTGCCGGCCTGCCGGATCAACTGCTGAATTCGTTGATCCATTCTGAGATCAACTTCTTCATCAGAAACAGTAATGGAGTCAATCTGGGCTTTTTCCAGCAACAGGTAATTATCTATGGCAGATTCAAGAAAGTCGAACCAAAGTCCTTTGTTAAATTGAACCTGCTGGCCTTGTACCTGAGCCTGACGCATATAGTCAGCTACGCTCTGGTCAATTTCAGACTTTAAAATAATGTTGTCGTTAACGTGAGCTACAATCTGATCAGCTAATTGTTGCTGTTGAGCCTGAGTATTAAATGTGAGAATTAGAGATAGAAAAAGGAGGGGTAAAAAAACGTATTTATTCTTCATTGATTAATTTGGTTCAGTGAAACAGTAGAGTCGTCCACTGCTGTATTCGTTTCGTTTATAACGTTATGAATTTTAATTTCATTATTAGCCTGCCCCTGAAGATAAAGATTCTTTACGTATGTGTTGAATGCTCTTTTACGCTTTTCCAGGGTTAGCCATTCTTCAATTTGTCCGATCAGCCAGTCCAGGTCCGGATGATCTCCTTGCGGCCGCTCATCCAATAACTGAACAAAGTGATATTCATTGCCCGAACGATAAGTGGGAGATATTTCCGAAGGGCCAATGATGTTCAGATAACGGTTCAGCATTGAGATATCACCACCGGCAATGGAGATAGGCCAGAAGCGTTCCGATTCTCTGATTTTAAGATCGGCATATTTGGAATATTCCTGGGCCACTGTTTCCCATTCAATACCTCTCATCAGATCGCGCTTGGCCCGTTCTGCTTCCGTATTACTTCGGGCTATAAGGTGACGATAGCGGACGTAACGTTCATCAAGGGTGAACTTGTCTTTGTTTTGCTGATAGTAGTTTCGGGCTTCTTGTTCGCTTACATCAATATCACCTTCAAATTCGGTAATGATGTAATCCTGCACTGCCTGGAGGATGTACTCTTCCCGAATTCGCTGTAATTTCTCCTGCACACCTTTGCGTTGGGTGAAGTTCAGACGCTGAGCTTCTTGTAAGATAACCTGCCTTCGCACCCATTCATCCCGGTAATTCAGATAGGCAGATGTACTGTCTGACTCAAAAATATGAGCAGGGATCTCGGCTTTGGCCTCTTCTTTGGTAAGCTGCTGATTCCCGACTTCTGCAAGAACAACGGGCTCTGAGCCATTATCTTGTTTACATGCTGATGCCAACAGCAAAAGGAACATATAAAGAATAATGGTGTGGGTTTTTACCATGAGTTATGCGTCTTTATCGTAAGCTTTACGAAGCTTTTTAACGTAAACTTTCACGCTATATTTGTCACGGAGTTGCTGTAGCCACTCTTTTTCACGCTGCGGTTGAAATTCAGCCAGAATACGATTGAAGGCTTCATCAAAAGTCATATTTCGAGCCGGAAGACGATCTTCGAGCCAGAATATTCCGCGTATGTTGTTGTAATCAAAAATTTCAGAAAAACTGTCAATTTCCATTTCACTGAGTCGGTCAAATGGTTCTTGTGTAAAGTTAGTGGTGGAATCTACAGAAACTCCTATTCTGTCAATTCTGAACTTCACACTGTCTGGAGAGCCGCCGTTATTGACAAAGTCTTTAGCTTTCGTCAGAATTGAATCATGGCGGGACGTCATCAAATAGTAGAAGGGACGCTCCGGGTACTGATACTTTTTGATGTTCTCCTCATAAATTGATTGAAGCCGGGAGGTATCAACAGTGGCCGGGCTCCATACATTCTTTTCATTGATATTATAGACCACCAAACCATTCAGGTAGCTTTCTGATTGTTTTTCAAATTCAGGGTACTTATCAAGGGTCATTTCAATGATGTTTTCATCTACAACTTTTCGAGCAAATTCATCCAGCAGATTACTTCGGTAAGCATTGGCTTTTCTTTTGCCATAGGTATTATGGATAAAACCATGGTAATCGTCTATAGTGTAATTTTGCCCATTGAAAGTGTACACTGTTTCTTCTCCCAGTCCGGCCGGTTCAGGCAGGGTAGAAATGGCTACAGTATCAAAAGCTAATACCCATTTTTTGTACAGGTCTTCATTCCCAGAGTGCTTTTCAGCATTAAACTGCTTCTGAAGAAATTCTACAACGAATTGGTTGCTTTCTTCGAAGTAGGGGGTATCACCCAGTTGCTCCATCAAAGCCTGGTTCCGATCTTCTTCTGAAGCATACGTTTCAACTGAATCAATTTTAAAAATATGATAACCATAGTTGGTTTTAACCGGCTCAGAGTAAGGCTCGGAGGGATCCTGACCGGCAATAGCTTCAACAAAATCCATAGCAAAATTCTGGCGGTAACTAACCCACCCGATTCGCCCATTGCTTCTTTTGGAGGCACCATCTTCGGTAAATTGGTTTAGGACCATGTTCCAGGGCTTTCCGTCTTCCAGAGCATCATATGCGCTATAAATTTTATCGTAAGCAGTAGAATCCCCGGTTCCGCGAACAAAAATATGGTTAACAAGTCGTGCTGGTGTCCGTTCTCTTTTATCCTGCAGCAATACAATATGGTATCCGAACTGTGTTTTGAAGGGCTCTGATAATTCCCCTACTTCAAGTCCATACACCACATCTTCGAATTCCTGAACCGTTCGGCCTACGGATATCCAGGGAATATCGCCGCCCATACTGCGTCCGCCTCTTACGGTAGAATACTTTTCATTCACTTCATCCAGCGGCACACCGTCATTGATTTCTTTTCGTGCTTGTTCCAGCTTTGATAATGCCTCATCTACCTGCTGCTGAGGGGCATCAGGGGCAACTGCAACCAGAATATGGTAGGTTTTAAGTTCCATTTCTGCCCGTTTTTTGAACTCATCAAAAGCAGCGGGTTTAATTTCATTCTCCAGCCAGTAAGCATAAGCAGCCTGCTTTACATACGATTCATGCTCAGCTACCATAGCTGAATCCTCATAATATCCCTGATCTTTGGCAGCGAGTAATTTAGCTTTATAATCGAGATAAATAGGGAGGAAGCTTTCAAGATCTTCCAGCGTTGGCTCTTCAGAAGAACCACTACTGTAGTTTTTTTTCAGTTCAGCATAGGTTACTTCCTGTTTACCGACTTTTCCAACAACGGTTTTATCATTTTTTGCTTGCCCAAATACCAAAGAAGGGGCAACACATAGTAGAAACAGACAAAAGAATAATCGATATGTTTTGTTCGCCATTGCGAATAATGATTTAGTTTTCTTGATGGTTAGTTGTTCTGATTAAAAGAGCATTCCTGCGAAGGTAGCCGTCATTAAGTTAGCTAAAGTTCCCGCAAAAACAGCCTTAATTCCAAATTTTGCCAATTCTGATTTTCTGCTGGGGGCCAATCCTCCGATGCCTCCGATTTGAATGGCTATGGAAGAAAAATTAGCAAAACCACACAACGCAAAAGTTGCCATCGCTATTGTTTTTGGCGATAGCGTTGCTGCACTTACACCTTCAGCTAATTTCAGGTAAGCCACAAACTCATTTAATACAATCTTGGTACCCAAAAGTGAACCCATATTTACGGCATCAGACCAGGGTACCCCAATCAGCCAGGCAATAGGAGCAAACAACCACCCCAACATCATTTCTATGGTGAGGCTTTCACCCAGTAGTCCGGTAACCCCGGTGATATCACTTCCCCAGCCCAAAATACCATTAAACATGGCGAGCAGTGCAATAAAGGCTAACAACATGGCACCAACATTTAGTGCAAGCTGAAGACCGGTACCGGCACCAGAGGCTGCTGCATCGATTCCGTTGGCATCCGTTTTTTCAACATTCATGGAAACATCTCCCTTGGTGACGGGTTCGCCTTCTTCAGGAAATAATATTTTGGCAATTACCAGTGCTGCCGGGGCAGCCATTAAACTTGCTCCAAGAAGTCGCTCAGCAAAAAGCTGCTGGGCAACCTGGATCTCTAATCCATTGGCTTCAGCAAACGGAGCCCCCAACATGGCTACATAGGCTGCCATTACGCCACCGGCAATGGTAGCCATTCCACCTGTCATCACCACAAAGAGCTCAGATTTGGTCATTTTCTTGATAAAAGGCTCAATCACCAGAGGGGCCTCTGTTTGTCCCACAAAAATATTAGACACCACCGATAACGTTTCTGCACCGGAAGTACCTAGTAGCTTCTGCATCCCTTTGGATACCATTCTTACAATGAACTGCAATATCCCGTAGTGGTACATAATGGCGGTTAATGAAGCAAAGAAGACAATTGTGGGAAGTACCTGGAAAGCGAAAAAGACCCCAAGGCTGTCTTCATACTCCGGGCCATGACCTAACCTTCCGAAAATGAACGAGGCTCCTTCTGTTGTGTAATTAAGTACAACTACAAAAAAACTGGCAATCTTCTGAAACAGAATCATAGGCCAGCCCAAAGGCCCCCAAAAACCGGCCAATACATCCGCCTTCAGAATGAAAATGGCCAGGATAAACTGAATTCCTATCCCAATCCCAACAAGTTTCCAGTTTATATTTTTTTTGCTGTTGCTAAAAACGAATGCAAGCCCAAGCAGGCTTACAATTCCAATGATACCGCGTATAATATCCATTAGTTGTGTTCTGAGTTTATTTCTGTAGTTTCGTCAGTAGATTCTTCTTCAGTTTCTTTTACAGCCGGGTTCATGAATGGCTTAATGGGCCTGCCGCGACGTCGGTCAACGGGAGGGCGGAAGCAGTGCCGGGCACGGGGTTCATAAGCATCATATTCGCCAACCAAAACCTGACCTTCTTTTTCAACTACTCGCTGAGAGTAGTGAGCCATGGTGCCACTTTCAGCACAAACAGCGTGTAGTTTGGTTACATATTCAGCTATCGCCAGAAGATAGGGCATAGGACCAAAAGGCTGGCCTTTAAAATCCATATCCAGTCCGGCTACAATAACGCGCTTACCATCGTTGGCGAGGGTATTGGCAACATCCACAACCCGATCATCAAAAAACTGCGCTTCATCAATACAAACAACACGGGCATCTCCGGTAAGCAAAACGATCTGATCGGCGGTATCTACTAAAATACTGGGGAGAGCGGTTTCATTATGAGATACAACTTCGTTCTCGCTGTACCTTTTGTCGAGAGCGGGTTTCACCACCACAACTTTTTGTCCTGCAATATGCGCTCGCTTTGCCCGGCGAATCAGTTCTTCGGTTTTTCCGCTAAACATGCCGCCGCAAACGACTTCAATCCATCCAAATTCCCGCGGTGCTAACGAAGGTTCGTTAATCATCTAATGCTTTACTTATAATTTGAACCCTATAATTTTGAGGACGGAATATATTTGGGTATTCGGACAATTGGAAAAACTAATTCTGAAGATTTATCTGAGAATAGAGCTCATATTTTTCATTTTTATGACTTCTTGTAAGAACGGTCAGTTTTTTTACATCAAAGGTATAGTAAAAGGGCTTTTGCAGGTATCTGTATTTGATTTGCCGGAGTACTCTTGAATCTAAATTTCGGGCGATAGGTAGATGCGGGGTAGTACCGCTGTAAAATTTTGTGGTTTTCACCACTTCCTTTTTTATTGATTTAAACTCATTGATCATAGTATTGAACGGATGAGAAGGTTCGACACCAATATAAAAGGTATTACCAGACTCAAATATTTTGAAGCTTTGAAGTTTCAACTCAAAAGAAGAGAACAGAGAAACCCTTGTTTGAACTTTAGCAAGCACCTCATCCATTCTTTTTTGAGTTACCAAAAAATTACTGACGGTGATATATGCCCTCGACTTTTCAGACTTGAATGAACCAAACTCCTCTTTAAGCTCTTTCTTTAAAATGGTGACGTAATCGGCCACGTTTTTAGGTGGCTCGATAAGAATGAGAAACTCATTCACTCGTAAATCTTCTGTAAACAACGGTAATTGGACTGATTTTGACATAGTAACTCTCCTTTTATTAATTACACATATTATTTACATATATTTCGTTAAGTAGTCAATAGTGGATACATAATTTTTACATATACCTTCAGATTGCTATCTTTGAAGCATGAAAAAGTTTGTACTCAAAAAAGAAGAGCCCAGAAAACGACCCGAAGACTATTCCATTCCGTATGCTGATTTATTGAATAAGCAACAGCTGGATGCTGTTTTTCATGAAAAAGGCCCGGCATTAGTCGTAGCGGGTGCAGGTACGGGAAAAACCCGGACATTAGTCCACCGCGTAGCTCGTTTGGTGGAAAGTGGCATAAAGCCATCCAATATTCTGCTTCTTACCTTTACCCGAAGGGCCGCAAAAGAAATGCTGACCCGGGCCAGTAATATATTGGACGAGCGTTGCAAGCAGGTACAAGGGGGGACTTTTCATTTCTATTGCAGCTTGCTGTTGCACCGGCATGCAGAGATTATTGGTTATCCTTCCAATTTCACCATTATAGATACTGCGGATGCACTGGAGGTTATTCAGTTTGTGCGAACCGAACTGAAGCTGAACAAGAAGAAAAACAGGTTTCCCAACAAAAATACACTGTTGAATATCATCAGTACCTGCATCAATAAACATCTCGATTTGAGGATAGTTTTACAGGAGCAATACCCCCAGTTTCTGGAACAGGAAGAAAAGATTGAGCAGGTGGGATTGGCCTACCAGGAGTACAAGGAGAAGAACTATGTAATGGACTTTGACGATCTTCTCATAAAAACCCGACAATTGCTTACACAGCATGAGGATATACGAATTAAAGTAGCGTCTCAGAATCAGTTTGTAATGGTGGATGAGTTCCAGGACACCAATAAACTACAGGCAGAGTTAACCGGGCTGTTTTCCAGTGTACATGGAAACGTGATGGCGGTTGGAGATGATGCTCAAAGCATCTATTCGTTTCGGGGAGCGGATCACCAAAATATCATGGATTTCCCGGAGCGATTTGAAGGCACCAAACTTATTAAGCTGGAAGAAAATTATCGCTCAACTCCGCAAATTCTGAATGTAGCCAATAACCTGCTTAAACAAGCGAGCTTCAAGTTTGATAAACAGCTTTATTCTGAGATCAAAGACGGGGAATTACCTGCACTGGTGCAATCTTCCAGCGAACACGATCAAAGCCGTTTTATAACACAGGCGGTATTACAGCTTAGGGAGCAGGAGATGGAGCTGAATGAAATGGCGGTGCTGTTCCGTAATGGCCGCGATTCATTTGATCTGGAGGTAGAACTGAACCGCAAAAATATCCCGTTTGTGAAATACGGGGGGCAAAAATTCACCGAGGCTGCGCATATTAAAGATGTGCTGGCTCATATCCGGGTGTTGGTCAATCCTATGGATACAATTGCCTGGAACCGCGTTTTGATGTTGCTGGATGGGATTGGACCAAAAACGGCTCAGGATCTATTTGAATGGATTCGCCTTGCCAAAAATCCATACCGACTGGATCTTTCGGACACCACAAGTCAATCATATATCGATCAGCTTAAAGTACTCAGTAAACTACTGGTCGCGCTGAAAGAAAATGATCATTCAGTGGCTAAAGTTGTAGAGTTAATCGTGGATTATTACCGTGAGTTTTGCAAAGAAAGATATGATGACTATCCAAAGCGCCTTAAAGACTTAGAAGCTTTTGTTAATGTATCCGAGAGCTTTACATCGCTCCCTAAAATGCTGGAAGAACTGGCCCTTGATCCCATCACCGCAACAGCGGTAGATACCGAGCAGAAAACAAAAGAAGAAGCCCCCCTGATTTTAAGCACGATTCATTCTGCAAAAGGACTGGAATGGAAACACGTGTTTATCATTCAGTGCCTGGATGGAATCATACCTTCCGCTTATTCAGTGGAGGATGAAGAGCAGCTGGACGAAGAATTGCGTTTGCTTTACGTTGCTGCAACCCGCGCTAAAGATATGCTGTACTTCAGTTATCCGGTGTTGGCACAATCAGCCTATGGTGACTACTTCACACAACCATCACGTTTTCTTAAAGAAATGAATGACGATTTGGTTGAAGAATGGAAGCTTGTAGAAGAAGAACAACAACAGCAGATTGAGGAAGGAAACCAACAGCAATTGACGGATTAATTTCATTATTTCACCCTGAATCAGAACCGTAATTCAATCACTGATCGTTGTTCAAGAAGTATATACTATTCATCGCTATTTCATTTTCAGTACATCTGGCGTTTGCACAGGGATTTAATTCTTCCAGCGGACGAAATCACCCCGAACTTAATTGGCAGGTAGCTGAAACAGAGCATTTCCTCATTATGTATCCGGAGAGAATTGCCGGAATTGAGAACGAGGCAGCTGCTATTGCAGAGCAAACCTATGAAGCTCTTTCCAAAAACCTTGAAATCACTTTCGATCAAAAAATACGCATTTACCTTTCTGATGAGGATGAAATCAATAACGGCTTCGCAGTTCCATTCAGCCGGCCATACACCAATATTTGGGTAAACTTAAACGATTACAGCGAAATCTGGACGGGCAGGAAAAATGGCTTCGAAAGGTTATAGCGCATGAATTGGCTCATATTTTCCATTTTGAAGCGGTAAAATCACCAATTGGCCTTCTTCAATATACCTTTGCAGATCCATTACCCGGTTTTTGGACGGAAGGACTGGCTCAATATGAAACGGAAAAGTGGGATTCTCAACGGGGCGACCGCTGGCTGCGTAAAGCGATTTTTGATGACGACCTGAACTACCGTTCCGGGCAATCCCTTGAAGACGGCCGTCTGCGTTATGCTCTGGGGAACTCCCAATTGCGCTATTTTACTGAGCAGTATGGTGACACCTCACTTGCAAATCTGTTACAGTATCGGAAAAAGCTATTTGGCCTGATTGAATATCATGATTTTGGCCGTGCCTTTGAGGAAACAGTAGAAGGAGGCTATAGTGGCTTTTATGACAGATGGCGAAAGCATGTAAATGTGTATTACAATACAGTGGCGTCTCAAATGGAACGCACCGATTCTCTTCATGCGGATGAATTCAGTTTTCCCGGTCAATTTTATTTTGATGCCTCAGTAAGTCCGGATGATAGCTTGGTGGCTGTTTTGTCACTCACGTCCATGTCCCGACCGGTACGCAGGTTGTACGTCACTTCAACAGATTCGACCCGGGAGAGCACTCTGATTGGGGAGGGAGCTATTAATTCTGATCTAAACTGGCTGGACCCTCAACGCCTTCTTTATTCAAGAATGGTAAGAGGGAGGCATTCTTCTCTGATCAACGATGTATTTTTGTATGACTTGGAAAAAGAGAAAGAGAGCCGGCTTACCATTAACCGAAAAGCCAAATTCCCGGCTGCCGGTTCATCCAAGAATCAAATTGGGTATATCGTAAATGAAGGTGGGACCGGAAATCTGTTTATCCTAAACCTGAAGAATCAAAAAGAGGAGAAGCTGACCGATTACTCAGGGGATGTGCAGCTCTTATGGCCACTTTGGATTGAGCGTGAAAATGCCTGGCTGGTTCACAGGTTTGCTGAAAATGGAGATCGAAATTTGGTTCTCATTGATCCCGAAACCGGATCAGAGAAAACCATTGACCCGGGACGGGTGGATAACAGAAAGGCCGTTCTAAGTCCGGACGGCAGCAAAATAGCCTACATTTCCCTGCGAGATGAAGTCCCTAATGTTTTTATTTATGATTTTGAATCCGGGGTTGAATCACGGTTTACCAATCTGTTTACAGGAGGGGAAGTATTTGGCTGGGTTTCTGATTTTGACTCAACCGGTGAAGAACATCTGGTTATAGGAGCTTCAGAAGTCCGCACTCAGGATAAATTGCACTTCGTTTCTGCCGGACGGGAAATCTATGAACCTGAACTGAAACGCCCGGAAACTTATTCCAGCTGGAGGTTTCAGTCTCCACCGAATGAAATTCCATCGAACATTACCGCAAATCCTGCATTAATTACCAATCGGTATTCCTACAATTCAATCCAGAATCTGACGCACATTGCTTCTTTTGGATTTCCCTATTATTCCGATGCAAACGACTGGGGGATTTTTGCCACATCCAACTGGACAGAGCCACTGGCAAAACATACCATTTCGGGAGGAGGGTGGCTTTCCATTCCAGACCCGCTGGATAATACCTATGGGGCGCTATCCTATATTAATAATCAGCTTTACCCAACTCTGACTTTTTCTGTATATCAAATACCAGAGAATGGACAGTATTACGGAGAAGAATTCCTGTTCGAGGAATACACCGGAGTGAATATTGCCATAACATGGCCCCTGGATGTTTTTTCTTCTTCCTATCAGAGCAGTAGCTGGTCGGCCAGGCTCCGGCATTATTCAACCGATCCAATGGGAGAAAACCGGTTCACATCAAACCCGAATCTCGCTACTCCACAAAATGCAACGGTTACGGACCTTCAGCTGAACTGGCAAATCAAGAAGCAGCGCCCCTGGAAAAATAACAGCTACCACCCGCTGGATGGAACCGGACTTCGGTTAAGCGTTAAAGCTTCCGAGAAAATATTCGGATCGGATACCCGAACACTCATTTCTGATATTCATGGCTATACCGTTCAGCCTTTTCTTGGTTTGAACAGGATCTTTTTGGAAGGAAGATTTCAATCTCAATGGGGAAATAATCTGCCACAGAACTACATCGGCTTTTCCCGATACGACAATATTAATATCAGCCTGCCCAATGATATTCCACTACAATTCTTTGGTGATAATGAGCGAATCAGGGGATATCGGACCTTTGTAACCGGTAAGCAGGTAGCGTTCGGTAGTGTTGAATACCGAATCCCATTTATACCATCACTACAGACGCAGGTATTGGGTTTCGTTCGGTTGGGAGGAGTAAGCCTTTCACTGTTTTCTGACGGGGGGATTGTATGGAACGCTCGGTCAGAATTCGGTGAAACGGGAACCATTCAGCGATGGGGAGCAGGAGCAGAACTGAAAAACGTAATTTCCATTGCCGGATTATCCATTTCACACGCTTTTGGAGTAGCTCAGCCGGCTCAACAATTATTCACCGATGCTAAATCGGATATTTACTATAGGGTACAAGCCGTGGTGCCTTTTTAATCAGCGTGCAGCTTAATCTTCTTCTTCACGCATGTATTTACGTTGCAGATACATGTCCGCAATTAACCAGATAACTGGGTAGGGTGGGAATAATACGGCTAATATAATCTGCCAGTCTTTACCTTTCTTTTGCCCGCCGTCATAGGGAAGGGAAATACCTGCAATTCCCGCTATCCACAAAATGAAAAAGATAAACAGAGAGAACGCGGTAATGAGCGCGCCGAAGAAACCAAGATTGTCATAAAAGCTTTGAAGCATAGTTAATATAGTGCTGAATAATGCGTACCTTTATTGCTTGTTTAATCTAAGAATCTAAGACTTAAAATGCTCCCAGTAGTTTCCATTGTAGGACGCCCTAACGTTGGTAAATCCACATTATTTAACAGACTCATCGGAACCCGTAAAGCAATTGTTCATGACGAGTATGGTGTAACCAGAGACCGACACTACGGAGAATCGTTCTGGAACGGTCGCGACTTCACCGTAATTGACACCGGGGGATACCTGCCAGACGAAATGAATGTTATGGTTGTTGGAATCCGTGAACAGGTGCACATTGCACTCGAAGAGTCGGATGTGATTTTATTTGTGGTGGATGTAAAGGATGGAATCAACACGCTCGATAAAGCTGTAGCCAATCTATTACGCCAGCAGGATAAACCCGTATTGCTGGTTAGTAACAAAGCTGATAATGAAGAACGACGCATGAACTCAACCGAGTTCTATGAGCTTGGCTTTGAAGAACTGTTTCCTGTGAGCTCTATTAATGGAACAGGGACCGGTAACTTACTGGACCGTGTAGCGGAATTACTGCCGGAAGAAGAAGAGCCGGAAGAGGAGAGTGACATCCCAAAACTAGCTTTTATCGGGCGCCCGAATGTAGGGAAAAGCAGCTTGTTTAATGCTTTATTGAATGACGAAAGGGCTATTGTTACTGACATTGCCGGCACTACCCGTGACTCCATCAACAGTAATCTGGAGTATGACGGGAAAGAATACCTGCTTGTAGATACCGCCGGACTGCGAAAACGCACCAAAGTAAAAGAGAATATTGAGTTCTATAGCACCATTCGGACCGATCGGGCTATCCGTGAGTGCGATATCGCAATCCTCATTGTTGATGCCATGCAGGGCTTCGATGCTCAGGATAAACGGGTAATAAGGGAGGCTGAAAAATTTAATAAGGGGCTTGTCATTGTTCTGAATAAGTGGGACTTAGTTCCTGAGAAAGACACCAACACCGTTCGCGAATTTGAAGATTATATTTACACCACGGTCCCTCAGCTTTATTACGTTCCGATCGTAACCATATCAGCACTGAACAAAACCCGAATTCACCGGGTCTTGAATGTAGCTGATGAGGTCATTGCTGAACGCAGAAAGGAAATCCCTACGCCTGACTTCAATGATTTTCTGGAGCAAATGCTGGGAGAGAAGCCCCTGCCAATGAAAAGGGGACA
This sequence comes from Gracilimonas sp. BCB1, assembly GCF_040117685.2. Lineage (NCBI taxonomy): Bacteria > Pseudomonadati > Balneolota > Balneolia > Balneolales > Balneolaceae > Gracilimonas > Gracilimonas sp. BCB1. Next base: position 100,532 of record NZ_JBEDYP020000015.1, read on the forward strand.
ACAGCTAAAGATTACTTATGCAACCCAGGTAAAAAGTAATCCACCCGTGTTTAAGTTTTTTATGAACAGCCCGCATGAACTCCCTCCGAACTACCGCAAGTACATTGAAAATAAAATCCGGGAACGATTTGGGTTCCTGGGCGTTCCGATTACCATGGTTTTCCGCCAAAAATAAATTAGAAAAGCTCATAAATAACTTTGATGCTAACCCAACAATGGTTTATTTTTGAGTGCTAATACAGACACGAAAACGATTCGAATTGAATGGCTAAGAATCTTGAAAAACCTACAGTAAACGCACTAAGCGATAATTACAAGAATGAGCGAAAGCTCAATTTTCTTGAAAAACTGTATCTGCCTGAGATATTGAAGGGAATGTGGTATTCCTTTAAGCAAATGTTTCAGCCCTCATTTACGCTCAATTATCCGGAAGAAAAGTGGGATCCACCGGCAATTTTCCGGGGTCGTCCGGTTTTGGTTGAAGACCATAATAAAGAGCGTTGCGTAGCTTGTGGATTGTGTGCCCGGGCTTGCCCTCCGCTTGCCATTAGCATGCAGGCCAAAGAGACCGAAGATGAGAAGGAGAGATATCCTGACTTTTTTGAAATTAACATGCTGCGATGCATTTACTGCGGGTATTGCGAAGAGGTTTGCCCGGAAGAAGCTATCGTAATGAGTAAGGATTATGATATTGTATTTGAATCAAGAGAAGATGCCATTTATGATAAAGAGCGTTTACTGGTACCTAAAGAAGACGTAGCTGATCGTCTCGAGTACCTGAAAAAATATAAGAATCGTCAATTTGGTTCTTTCTGGGATTTCCAGGAAGAAAATAACATTCACTCCGTAAGAGATAGAGACAAGGACTGGAATACGGGATTGTCTTTGGTTGATATGATTGAGCAGCAAGAAGAAAACGATTCAACCCCGGCATCTTCCAGCTGGAATACCTAATTACTCTTACAAGATGGATATAAAACAAAGCCAGATTGATTCACTTATCGATGATGTCGCTTACCTTGAACATGAGGCCGAAGCACTCAAATATGTAATTGATTCTGTTCCTTATGATGAAACTCCTCCCGGCCGCAGGTCTATTTCAGAAATTCTTATGTTTCTGGACCATGCTCAACAAAATTATTACCGGGAAGTAATTGAGGATGCTTTCAAGAGTGTAAGACCCATCAACCTGAATGCATACACCGATCCGGAAGAGACTTTTGAGAAAGACGAAGAACTGGCTAAAGACATTCAGAAGCTCCTTTACAAAATTTCAAAACACCGCGTTGCCATCTTAAATTTGATTAAGAACATCAACCTAATTGATTGGGAGAGAGAGATTACCAAAGGCAGGCAAACCATATCACTGTATGAGTTTACCAATCAAATGGTACGAAAAGAACGGGCTACGCTGAAGGAAATAGCTGATCTTGTGCTTACCTATCAAAACAGTAAACAGATGCAGCGGGAGCTGGAAAGCAGAAATCCCGAAAGCTGATGGAACCGGCTAAATGGATTGATTTAGTAGTATCACTTTCCTTTGGAACGGTTTGTTTCCTGTTACTGAAGCGATTTATACAGCGCAGAACCATGCTGGACCTATATTTTAGCCTGGCCGCTTTATTTATTTCCATTCCATACCTGCTTGATCTCTTTCGAATGGAAACACCGATAAACCTTTTTCAGTGGGGAAAGCTGGTGGCTGTTACCTTTTATATCAGTGGACTATTGGTACTTATCAGGGAATCCAAACCTATTTTTGCCCGATTTCCCATGTATCTGACCGCTTTACCGTTTGTAAGTTTTCTTTTTTTCCCACTCATCATCGATTCTATTGTCATAAAGGATCTTATAAACGCAATATACCAGGGAGGGGCGTTGGCCGTAACCGTACTTGTGTTCACGCTTAATCAGGCCCGTAAACGACGAAGAAGGTATTATATCATAGGTCTCAGCAGTATTGGGGTTTCTTACCTTGCATATTGGCTCGTATTTAACAGAACAGCCCCGGATTTAATCTGGATTTCAGAAATATTACTCTCGGTGGGAATTCTTTTCATGACTTATCGATTTATCAAAAGTGAATATTTTAATAACCAATAGCATTTGAGTGCATGGAAACAGCTCCGGATTTCACACTGAAAAACACCAGGAATGAAGACGTATCACTATCCGACTTTAAAGGAGAGAGAAATGTAGTGCTGCTTTTTTTCCCGTTAGCCTTTAGCGGAGTTTGCACTAAAGAGCTTTGTTCTACAAGAGACAACCTGAAAATCTATAATTCTTTGGATGCCGAAGTGCTCGCCATAAGTATAGACAGCTTTTTTACTTTAAAAGCATTCAAGGAAGCACACAATTTGAATTTTTCGCTTCTAAGCGACTTCAATAAGGAAGTAAGCGCAAAGTACGACTCATTATATGACAATTATTTCGGTATGAAAGGTGTATCCAAGCGGTCGGTATTTGTGATTGACAAAGAGGGAAGAGTTGCTCACCGGGAAATTCTGGAAGACTCAGGTAAAATGCCCAACTTATCTAAAGTACAGGAAGTACTGGCTGACCTGTAGCAATCAATTTTACACGGCAAATCTTAGTTTGGATTAAAAAGCATTATTAATAAAGGGAAGAGGACTATATCAAAACAATAACCTTACTTTACATAATATAAATTATACGACTTAAATACGATATTTTAATTACAGTATTATAATTATAAAGAGCTTATAAAATCTTCTTACCTTGTCGATAACATGTTGGCTCGGCTAAATCAAATAAATTATCTTAGCGCGGTATGAAAATTATTATAGTTGAAGACGATAAAGTTCTTTCCCTGCTTCTTTCGAAAATGATCGAACGACTGGACTATGAGGTCATGGAAATTATCACTAAGGGTCAGGAAGCTATCGAAAAAATTGAGGCGCTTAATCCCGACCTTGTTTTAATGGATATTATGCTTGAGGATGAAGTTGATGGCATTGATGCCATGACTGCCCTTCGGGAAAAATCTAATGATGTTCCGGTTATCTATATTACCGGAAATTCCGATCCGCTGAATCGGGAACGAGCTAAAACCACCGACTTTGTAGACTACCTGATTAAGCCGGTAAGTTTTGACGAGTTGAAAAGCACCATCAATCGGCTCGCAGAAAAAGAGTCCTGACATTTCTGCCGGACTCTTTTAACCCTATAGACCTATTAATTTTCCTTTATAAGGATATCAGCTATTAGTTTCCTGTAGTCTGAATGCCACAGGCAGGCTGTATCGCACAATCACCGGCTGGCCTCTTTGTTTTCCCGGCTTGAATTTAACTTGCTTAACTGCTTTAAGTGCCTCTTCATCACATCCGCCTCCAATTCCCCGAACTACCACCGGATCAACAACATTTCCTTCTTTGTCGATGAGGAATTGAACTACTACACGGCCTTCAATTCCTGCTTTAAGTGCCATCTCCGGATAAGTGATGTGCTTTTGAATAGCTGCCAAACCACCTATCAGTTCCGGCATTTGTTCTACCACAACAAAGATTTCCTCTTCTTCTTCCTGCTCAATCATTCTTGGCGGAGGCGGCGGTAGTTCCATGACAGCTGCATCCATATCCAGTTCAGAATCCAGATCTATGAGTTCATCTTCAATGATTTCATCGTTGGGAACTTCAACCGGAATCATCGGTCTTGGTGGTGGTGGCGCCTTAACTTCTTGTTTTGTTTGAACGATCTCCTCCATAAAAACAACTTCCTGCTTAGCAATAAAAGCCTGTTCAGTGTTTTCAGAAGGTTTGATGGTTAGTTTGGATGCGGAAATGAAAATCAGCAGTGAAAGCATGAAGCCAATTTCCAGGCGGACCAAATAGCCTTTTTTCAGATCATTTTTGCGGTCGATTATTTTTACCGGGCCTCTCATAGTATCCTCCTTTGTATTTAGAAGTTACTTAAGAGTACTCCACAATAGTGAAGATTGTATGAAGCGCTTTTCTCTATCCCTTTAAGCGGTGATAACCTTTAAAGCTCCCGGTAAAACTTTAAATGTGTGATGATCATTTTCCGGTACTTGTTCTCCATCAGCATGCGCCTTAAGTACATGCTCGGTGGAAATGGAAACAGAATCAGTAAAAGAATACTCATCTACCATCTGTTTGTTAAAGGAAAATCCGAATGACAACTTCAGGAACTCATAGATAAGCCGGACTCTGGTCACTGATTTCACAACGATAAGCTCAACTTTTCCATCAGAATTTATTGATGAAGGAGAAATTTGGTACTTCCCTCCTTCAGATTTACCATTCGCTACAGCCACCATCCAAACCTCTTGCTCAATGTCATTGGTTTGTCCTGAAATTGAAATTTTGGTTCTTAAGGGCTTGGATTTGATTAAAGCTTTCAATCCACCCATAAAATACCGTAAAAAACCACTCTTAAATCCGGATTTAGACGCATAATAGTTGGTCAGCCCGTCAACCCCAATTCCAAAAGTATTAAGAAAGTAGCCCCAATCACTACTGACAACATCCACCCGCGTTATTTCTTCCCGGCTCAACGCTTCAACATTACGGTCAAAAACATGATCAAGGCCAATACTTTGGGCAAAATCATTTCCGCTGCCCAGGGGTATCACTCCAAGAATGCAGTTGCTACCTACAAGTCCGTTAGCTACCCGGTTTACCGTGCCGTCTCCACCACATGCAATAATATGTGTATGCTCTTCAGCCTTTTGCCGGGCTATTTCTGTAATGGAGTCGTCCTTACTTATATATATGCAGGAAGTACCGGGAAACCTGGCTTTAAGTTCTGATTCTTTGTTTCTGAAGAAAGCTTCAGCACGAAATGCATTGGATGCACAGTTAATGATGAAACAATATGATGGCTTTTTGCTCAATCGAAATGCTTAACGTTGAGAGAGAATTTCCCTTTTTTATCGGACCTTAGCTTAATTTTGTCGATAATAGCATCTATGGAAACTGCTCCCTGAATGGCTGTAAACTTAAAGCCGTCTTCTTTGATATGTTTTATGGGTGTTTGAATTCGTAGCGGATCAAACACGATCAACAGCAGTCGTTCTTCACCTTCAAAGTAATGATTGATCACTTCTTCAGCGTTTTCGCCTGTAAAAGAACGAACATAACCCGACTCTTCGATTGAATCGGGACTAAAGCTTCCGTTATCGGATACATTTTTCCAATCGGAAGGTTTAATGGCGGTAAATAATAGATCTATTTCCAAGGTATCAGTTAGTTATTTGTTATATGCAAAATGAATGAGGGCATCGCCCTTATTTACTACAGGACAGTTATTTAGACCAATCACCATACCGTCATGTGGAGCCACAACGCGTGAGTTTAATTCCCCATACGGATCCTTAATTGAACCCAGCACTTGTCGTTTGTTAAACTCTTCACCAAGCTCGGATTTGGTTATAAATAAACCGGCGTTTTTGGTTCGAATCCATGTAGAATTGTTGAATACTTTTGTGGCATTAGGCTCCGGAGCACTCCTGATCATTCCCAGGTATTTCATGAGCCTTTGGGTGCCCTCAATGCCTTCTTCAATACCGGTTTCGTCATAACGAAGCGATTCTCCGGTTTCATACACCAGAATTTCCTTTCCTTTTTTATGAGCAGCACTTCGGAAGGACTTTGAGATCAGCGAGGAATGCATCATAACCGGAGCTCCCATAGCTGATGCCAGTTCTTTAGCCCTCTTAATTTTGAATGAACAGCGGATTTGTGGGAAATTTGCCCTTGCAGCGCCCCCGGTATGGAAATCAATGCCACAGTCCACTTCAGGTATAATCTCTTTCATGAGTGTATGGGCCAGCAGTTTTGCCAACGAGCCGCCTTTAGCACCGGGAAAACTTCTATTGATATCTTTACCATCCGGCAGACCCCGGGAGTTTTGAATAAAACCGTAAATATTCACAATAGGTATGGCTATAACGGTCCCTTTTTCCGGTACTACAATATCCCGTTCAATCATACGGCGAACGATTTCAACCCCGTTCACTTCATCGCCATGCAGACCACCGGTAAGTAACAAAACCGGACCGTCTTCGGGAGCACGATAAACCAGCACGGGTAAGTCGATACTGGTGTAGGTTGGCAGTCGGGCGATGTTAAGATTTACAATCTTTTGTTCCCCCAGCCCGATTTTCTGCTTATTGATGGTAATAAACTCAGGCATGCTTTTTTGCTTTTTTCTTGCGGGCCGGGTTCTTTTTACGCTCTTCAACCGCTTTTTCTATATAGCGTATGATAGTTGCTGCAATATCCTTTTTAGTTGTTTTCTCAATCCCTTCCAGTCCGGGTGATGAGTTCACTTCCAAAATCAAGGGGCCCCGATCGGATTGCAGCATATCAACACCGGCAATTTGGAGGTCCATGGCTCTTGCTGCTGTAAGAGCAGCCTCTTTTTCGGCTTTGGTCAGTTTGATGAGGGTTCCGCTGCCACCCTGGTGAAGATTGGACCGGAATTCTCCTTCTTTACCCTGCCGTTTCATGGCGCCAACCACTTTACCATCTACCACAAACGCCCGGATATCCGCGCCTTTGGATTCCGAAATAAACTCCTGAACAATCACCCTGGCTTTCATCGCATGAAAAGCTTCAATAATGGATTCAGCAGCCTTTTTTGTGGGCCCCAGTACTACGCCGTGTCCCTGCGTGCCTTCCAGTAATTTCACAATAAGCGGTGCTCCTCCCACCGACTCAATCAGCTTTTTCACCTCTTTGGAATAATTGGTAAACACCGTTTTGGGCAAGCCAACTCCTGAACTTGCCAAAAGCTGCAGGCTTCGCAGCTTATCTCTTGAACGAACCAAAGCTTGCGAATGCACCGCACTGAAAACTTCCATCATTTCGAACTGGCGAACCACCGCTGCACCATAAAAAGTAACAGATGCCCCTATACGCGGGATAATGGCATCCAGGTAATCGATCCTCTCACTTTTATAATAAATTTTGGGATTATCCTGCTCTATCACGATATCGCATTTCAGGTGGTCAATCACTTCCACATCATGTCCTTTTTCTTCGGCAGCTTCCACTAACCGGGATGTAGAATACAGAGATTTGTTCCTGGAAAGAATTCCTATTCTCATTATTTAAGAGTCCTTGTTCTTTAAATTCTTTGAAAGATTTTTACTTGTAACATCCACCATAAAGGGGCCTTTTCTCAGGAATTTTCTACCGATCAACAACGGGTACTTCATGGCAGAACGATCAGTAAGTGAGAATTCGATAGTATAAACAGAACCGAAAAACTCAATCTTAGTCTGAATGAAGTAACGATACTCAATTTCACCGTTCGAACTTTTGACTTCCCGTCTATCAAAGACCGGCATTTCCAGCATCTGCTCATTGTACGCCTCATGGTCAGGATCAAGCATATAAAAACGAATCCACGACTGTCCCTCCTTCTCAAAAGGTTCTAAATGATGACAATGCAAGCTTGACGTAAAAGCCCCGGTATCAATTTTGGCTTCCAAACCGGTAAAATTCCACTCCGGCAAATTTACCAGTTCAATGCGGCCAATAACTTTTTGATTGGATGTATTCATAGGATGTCCAAAAATACAGGTTTTATTCCCCTTATCACATTTCCATTTAAAATTGTTTAGCTCTGGTTTCCTTTTCCTATCTTTGGCAAAAAGTTCAAGGAAAACTTCTTTATGCACTTTCTAAAATACACTCTTATTTTCACGGCCTTTTTCTTTGCTTCCTGTAGCACCGTTCAACAAAGTACGATTAATGATGATCCCACCACCCAAGCCACATTGTGGGTTCAAAATGCAGCTGAGTATAATGCCATTGCTATGCAGACGTACGCTACGGCTATGCGAACCCTTCCCCTTCCACTGGAAGATTCATTCTGGACGGCTTCTTTGAATCAGGAAGAAAACGAGAACTTCATGAAGCTCCCCCCGGCTATCATCATGGATGTGGACGAAACCGTGCTTGATAATTCCCCCTTTCAGGCTCGTATGATAAAACAGGGAAAGGAATTTAATATTGAAGACTGGAACGCCTGGTGTAAGGAAGCCAAAGCCGAGGCAGTGCCCGGAGCGGTGGAATTTGCCAATTATGCAGCCGAACGTGGTGTAACCATTTTCTATATCACCAACCGTGATTACGAAGTGGAAGATGCAACACGCAAAAACCTGATTGAAGAAGGGTTTCCCGTTTCAAATACCATAGATAACATCATGACCAACGGTGAGGAACCCGGCTGGAACTCCTCTAAAACAGAACGCCGACAACAGGTGGAAGAAAATTACCGGGTGGTAATGGTTATCGGGGATGATTTAAATGACTTCCTTCCTGCAAAAGATATCACACAAAAAAAGAGGGCCGAACTGGTTGAGGATAATAGCGAGTGGTTCGGGCGTCGCTGGTTCATTCTTCCCAATCCGGTATATGGATCCTGGGAACAAGCACTTTTTGACTTTGAAGATGGCTTGAGTGAATCAGATCGAGCGGGGATTTTGAATGAACGATTAAATGATAAAAGAAATAATTAAAATTTAAGCAGGTTATCCATAGGATAGCTAACTGTAAATTCTGATGTTATATGAAGTTCTTTTTTTTACTTGCAGCAATTTCCATTTGTGCACATACTGTAGCGTTCTCACAAATAGAATTTGAGGAGCCAAAAGAAGAAATACAGGATCGTAATCCTCCGATATCCTCTGTTTATCTTGATTTGTTAGGAAATGCATATACCTACTCGTTGAATTATGACTACATAGGAAAGGAGAATATCGGATTTCGCTTTGGTATAACTCCTTATTTTGATTTAAGAGACTCAGATGATCTGCCACCCGACCAACGTAACGATAAGTTCTCGCAAAGCTTTTTGTTGGTGGGGATGGGTAACTATTATTTCGGTGATGGTGTCCATCGATTGGAAACGGGGCTTGGAGCCGTGTTGTCGGTCAATGATCAGAACATAAGGCCGGGCCTGCCCGATTACCCTGCATTAACCGGAACAGTCGGTTATCGGATACTCCCAAATAGAGAAAATATTACCATCAGAATCGCATTTACCCCTATTTTGTCCAAGAATAAATTCTACCCACATTTTGGTTTTTCATTCGGATACATTTTTAATTGATTTATGAACTCACCATTTCCTACCCTTTACGTTGACCCCGACATCGTTCGGTCAAATATTGACCGCATGGTTTCAAAAGCTGAAAAAGCCGGAGTCGAATTTCGCCCTCATTTCAAGACACATCAGTCTAAAGCTATCGGAAAATTATTTCGTGAGTTTGGAGTAACCGGGATTACCGTTTCTTCCATAAAAATGGCCGAGTACTTTCTAAGTGATGGATGGGATGATATCACTATTGCATTCCCTGCCAATGTCTTAGCTCATGAATATTATAATAGAATTACCGGCAAGGCTTCGTTAAAAACCCTCGTTATTTCTGAGGATGTAGTTCAAAAACTCGACAGAAAACTGGAACATGAACTCGGGCTCTATATTGAAATTGATCCCGCTTATGGACGAAGTGGCGTTCCGGTTACAGAATTGAAAAGGATCCGATCATTGCTAAAAGCCATCAAGAACTCTGATCACTGCTATCCGGCTGGTTTCTACTGCCATGCCGGGCATACCTATAAGGCACGTTCTAAAGATGAAGTTGAGACAATAAGCAAAGAAGCCCTTCAGGGACTGGAAGCAATACAGGAGCATTTCCCCGACCTCCCCATTTGTTTTGGTGATACCCCCTCCTGCAGCGTGCTGGATGAATTCGGCCCCGTCACCCAGATCAGCCCCGGCAACTTTGTGTTTTACGACTGGATGCAGGTGCAAATCGGCTCCTGCTCACCCAATGAAATTGCGGTGTATATGGAATGCCCGGTGATCGAAAAGTTCAGCGACCGCAATCAGGTTTTGATTCATGGCGGAGCCGTACATTTCTCCAAAGATTCCGTTCAGGTAGGTGACTACCTCAGTTACGGCGAGCCCATGCTGAAGTATTTATCGGAAGAAACCTATGTGAAGAGCCTTTCTCAGGAACATGGCATCATACAATGCAGCCCGGATGTGTTCAGTAAGCTGAATGTAGGTGAAACCATCCAAATATTCCCTATCCACTCCTGCCTTACCGCCGATTTGATGCGGGAATACCACACCAAAGACGGACAAGTACTCGATCATATGAATGGGCAGCAGGTTGGTCCTTAAATCAGGTACTTTTTGAACCTTGATCTGTGGGATTAGTCAGATGAGCAGGATTTTTTCTTAGCCTTTTCATTCTCCCTACCTACTCCTGGTCACTAAGCCCCCACTCCTGGTCACCAAGCTCCAGCTTGGTGACAAAATTCCGGAAGCTCCTGCTTCCAATCCAACAAATCGCAAATCGCTCATCGGTCCATAGATCATTCGCAAATCAAACCAACTACACCTGTGCACGATTATAAATAACCGGCATCTGCCCTTTCCATGTAGTCCATAACCCGGTATCCAGGCTTAACTCCGACATAAAATCAGCTACATTAATCCTGCTTGTTTGTCCGGCATCAAAAATGGGATTTCTGATTGGTGAAATGTGAATATCATACTCACTTACCTGCTCTTCGTCAATCAGTCCATCGGGGCGAACAATAACCCATTCCAACTTTTCGTGGCTTTGGCCTACTTGAAGACGAAGTACATCCGCGGCCTGTTCATTATCCACATGAGGAGGCAGAATGAGTCGCAATAAAGCAATCACCAATCGTTGTGAAAAAGGCGGCTTCTCAGGAATATCCCGGTTGCTGTTTCCGGTGGTATTCATCAACACTATTTTGATTTTTTGATCAGCAGAACCAAGCTCAACGGCCCGGGCCACTTTCGCTACCGCATCGGTGACTAATCGGCGCGGGTGTCCATATATTCCTTTGAAGGATACGTTATGGCCAAGGCATGAGAAAACGGAAGTACAGCCCGAAAGCACATACGCCAATTCTTCATCCGGCATTGAGGATATTTCAGCTTCCACGACTTCGAGTAAATTGGAAGAATCTTCGATGTTAGCGATAGATTCTGCTTTGCGAACTACCGCTTTTACCTCTACCCCTTTGTCCAACAGTGATTTCACCAATAACCGTCCGGTGGCCCCGCTGGCCCCTAATACTAATGCTTTATTCATGTCTTTCTTTTGTGATGATGGAAAAGGCTGACTACGCAGGAAACCCGAAAAGGTTTAACTACCTCTGCCACTGCTATCAATCTTCAACATGATATTCACAGCTTACCGATGGATTAAACGGCATAAAGAGTCCGTGCTCATTTTCCTTGTACAGCCACATGTGGAGATCATAATGGGGTTCAAATTTATGGGCTTCATCAGCTTCGGTTTCGGGATTGTCAACCATAGCAAAATAATCGATGCCCATGAAATCGGGGCGTGCTTCATTTCCTGCCTCATGCCACCCTTTTTGGAAAACCAGGTTCTCGATAGCTACTAACTGCATGGAGCCATCTCCCATGGGTTCATAAATCAAAATAGCCGGATTGTTGAAATCGGTATGAAGGCCATTCCCATCAACTCGTTCGGTTCCGGGAATAAGCCCCAGTAAATCGGGGCGAACATAGTGAACACCCATTGCACCGGTAAATTCGGGCCATCCCATCATCGGACCTGTATCGCAAATGTTAAACGGGTCTCTGACATATCCCTCCTTCAGCGCTACTTCCACATCCTGAAATCGTTTGGTAGCGTGATATACTTCTATAAGTTTTTCAGCCATTTCAGCATTCTTATCAAATGCATTCTGAATGACAGCTGCTACACTTTTATTTTCAACGGAGTTAATCGAATTCTGGGCCTGTACGAAATATGAACCCGGTATTAACAGGCAAAGCGTGGTGATTAAAACACCGGTAGATTTATTGAGACGCATATATATCCCCCATTATTTTATTGGTTTCCCTTTAGAAAAGCATGTTAGAAGGGATTATTACGAATCTTAATTAATTCAGGAAAGATTTACAAAAGCAAAGATGGGCTACATCAATTACCGTCCTGCAAGGCTATGTAGACACCAACGGGATCCTTAATAACGGCGTGTCCGGCCTCCGTCTCTTCCTTAATGATCTCACCGCCGCCCTCTCGAACCTGGCGAAGGCTCTCTTCGAAGTCACCGACCGGCAAACTAAGTATCCAGACGGAAGGAATACCCTCGTTCTCGTCATTCTCAGGGTAGATTTCTGCTGCGGCAACACCATCAGGCCGCCGCATGTCAAATCCATCTTGTTTGTCGGCTGGGGCCGCTGACCAACCAACAACCTGCTCGTAGAATTCGCAGATCGACGAAACGTCTGAGGCCACAAGTGAAAGCCAGGATATGCAACCGATGGGATTGGAATGACTTGAATTATCCGGATCGTCATCAACAGCGGGGATTACCCCGAATGCAGCACCAGCGGGGTCAACCAGAACGGCCCACTGACTCAGCCCGTCATCGCCTTTGGCATGCATCAGCTCCTGCCCTCCGAGTTCGAGCGTACGATCTGCACTTGCAGCTACATCGGAAACCTGGATGTGCGGCATCCATTGCAGTGGCAGGGCTTCGTATTCAGGTGATCGCTCCCCCAAGCCTATCACCGGAGTTCCCTGGTTGTTGGTCAAATCGTCTTGCCAGAGTGGCGTCGAACCGGTCGTTAGAACCTTCGAGTAGAAACGGAGTTCCCGCTCATGCTCCGGTACGGCTATATCTGCACTTAGTACTCCCCCAACACCGTGTAAGAATGGATTTCGCATGATTACCTCATTTGGTTTAGAGTTGGCAAGATTTAAAACTGGGGTTTAACGACCCGGCGTTTAAGCGGCGAGTCTGGTTATTAAAGTTTCGAACCCTAACCGAGTCCGCTTGAAACGCTTGTTAGTGGTATGATTTGCTAAGGATTTCATCCAATTGATATATCATTACAGGAGCTAGGTCTTTTAAATAATCAATCGATTCTTGATCCAATTTTTCTCCATGAATAGCTCGAGAACTCATGGTATAAACATGTCTTAAGGCTTCAGCCATATTTTCGTTGATGATCTTGTCTTCTTGAAGGTACCAAATTACACGTGAAGGAGGTTGAAACCTTTCTCTTATGTCAGGATAATATTGGCGAATTTTTGATGCGACTTCCATCAGTTTTAATTCAAGAGCATACCTAATCTTGAACATCTCCATAGTTTGATCTGAGAAACCCAGACTATCTAAAGTGTTTTCAAGTTCATTTTTTGGTTCATCTTTTGAGGATTCAATGATTTCTTTTAGTTCATCCTTTGTAATTAAAGAAGAACCAAGGTTAGATAGATCAATGCTTGGATTAAAACTTACAGTATTTGTGATCTCTGATCTAAGATTAAGAATTTCATGCCTCAAGTCATTTTTCAGTTCCTTCAAATCCGTTTTAAAACTAAATCCTAAAAAATTGATTTCACTAAACAATGGACTTAGGATAAGTACTATAAAGATAATTCCAATTGTTGTGTCTAGAATTGTAGATTCACCCGAAGAAATATTAATCCATCTGTTGTAGAGATATATAAATGAAATGATAATTAAAATTATCAAGTAAACTAGTTTCCAGTATTGTTTAAAGAAATCTGTCATGGTTTTTTAATAGTAATCTTCTCTGTCAATAAGTTCGGGTCCTCTCCATAAAGTATTAGGAGCAGCAAGGTATGCAGAACCGTACATCTCGTAGCTATCTATATTTAACGTTACCTCTTCGATAAATTTATTTCTAAAAAAATCTATCATCTCAATTAATTGTTCTTTCCAATAATTGGTGTCAAACTCTTTATACAAGGAACTATTTTCAATTATGTTAAGATATCGATCTCGAGCTGGTGGATGTGTTTGATATCCCATTGGAGGATAAATGGTATCTCTTACAGCTTCGAATATATCTAAACATGCAAACCAAATTAATGCTGCGCTAGTGCGAATTTTTTGTTCATCATAACTAAATTCTGGAAGGTTTAGAGATGCCAAGTCAGCTTCAAATTCATGCTTTTGAGATATATTGTAAACCTTTGAGAGTTTATAGTCTGGTTCATCTTTATTAACTGATCTCAACACAGATTTTTTAGAACTTTTAGTACTTGATAAGTGATCGAGAATAAAATGACCTAATTCATGACCAGCGATAAACTCTAATTGATAAGGAATAGGCTCTTCAATTTTATCTAAAATACTTTTGGGTATTATACCTCTTGGATCCATTGTGAAGTCAAGAGCTTCAGTTTTTAGCATAACTCTAATAGCAATTCGAAAAGCATTCATTCGAATATCAAATGGAACTTTATCATCTAGATCTAAAAGTCCTAAATGCATAAACTTTAGAAAGTAGTATAATGAGTTGCATAGAGTAGATATTGGACCAAATTCGCTCTTTAAGAGGATCCCGTTAGGATCGGTAGAAAAAATATTTCCAAAAGTAATTTGATTGCACTTATCTCTAAGATTAGAAGGAAGTTTTTTTATAACATTTTCAAAGTTATTGTTTGAGAAGTATTTATTAAGAGACCAATTATTGGGATGAGCTCTTCTGGCATTCATTACAACTCTCATCAATCTCATGTTATCTACTATAATATCAGCTCTGAATTTAAGTAGATAGTCATCAGCAGTTTTAATATCTAATATTCGTTCTATTTCATTTGTAGAACAGACTGGCCTGTAAATTAGTCTATCAAGGTCTTCCTGTTTCATAGTTAAGAATAATACTTTCTGGTTACTGAAAACCACTAACGACCCAGCGTTTAAACGGCGCGGGGATTATGATTTGGTTGAAGTAGCGAAATTAATTCCTGGCAATCAAGTTTCCATCGAACCCCGTCCGCGTCCGATTTAAAACGCATTGTTATGCCTATTTTAGTTAACTTTTAAAAGTTCAGATAGTGTAGAGTCGAATCTTGATTTCATTTCCTTACTGGTATTAAAATATCCAGCTATAATTGTTGGGTTGTTAAATTTGATTTCTCTCCAAAAACCAGACTCCGATTCTCCGAAAATATCTAACGTATCGCTCGTTGCTATTCGCAAGAAGATCGAATCTCCAAATTTTTCAACCTTAGATAGATTGAATTCACTGCCTGATTTTGAATCGTCAGTAATAAAAAAAATGCTTCCATCGCTATAGATAAAATGCTTCTCCCGAAATTGATGATCGTCCTCATAATTTTTAACTTCTTCAGGTTTAGGCAGTGGTAGATCAATCTTATTTTCAGAAACTGTGAATTGTAGAGATTGATTTGAACTACTACAGCCAACAATTGAAAACAGGAAAATGAAGATGGAAAGATTCTTGATCATAATTTGATTTGGGCAATGGGCATAACGACCCAGCGTTTAAACGGCGCGGGGATTATGATTTGATTGAAGTAGCGAAATTAATTCCTGGCAATCAAGTTCCATCGTATCCCGTCCGCGTCCGATTTAAAACGCATTGTTAGTAGGCATATTCCAGAACCAAGATCAATAGTAAAAACCAAGATAGATTTCCTAAAGTGGTCATTAAAAGTCTCTGTTTCCATTTCTTGTTATATCCATTGTCTTTAAGCTCCAAAAAAGTATCACCGGTTGGTGTAGAACCCAATGCCCAATAAACCAAAAGGATGAAGGGTGCAAAAAAATAAAGAGCTAGTAATTCTTTAGTGGAATATGTTGCATTGGCTTTTATCGAAGTAGTTTTTCTTATATAGCGCTTTTTGCTTTTAGCACGGTTTTCTTGATTTTGAATTGAATAACCACGAGCAACCAGTTCTTTTCTCGCTTGAGCTAATGCATCCTCTTTCCAGTCATTAGTATTTTCGACAATGGAGAGAAGCTCCTTTGTATCTCTTTCTTTGATTGGTGGGTTATACTCGGTTCTCATATTTGAGCAATGCCTACTAACGACCCGGCGTTTAAGCGGCGAGTCGAGTTGTTAAATTAAGGTTTCGGACCCTAAACGAGTCCGCTTGAAACGCTTGTTATGTGTACCATTCTTTCTTTACAAAGGAAAAAATTTATTGCTTAGCTTCTTTTGAACCGATTTTCTGATTTAGATTCTCATTTAATTTTGCTTCAAGCTCTTTCGAAGCTAAATCATTGTGAACTAAATAGACCTGTCGAAGCAATTCTTCTATTTCGTACCACTCTTCCTCAGTTAAAGCATCTTGATCCTTCTTTTTCCCGAATCTGAAGAATCCATCCTCATTTCCGTAATACTTCTCGAAGATATTAAGCTTTTTAACTGTGATCATTTTCTGGTACATATAACGACCCAGCGTTTAAACGGCGCGGGGATTATGATCTATTTGAAGTAGCGAAATTAATTCCTGGCAATCAAGTTTCCATCGAACCCCGTCCGCGTCCGATTTAAAACGCCTTGTTATACTACCAGTTTTCCGTAATTGAAACCAAAGAGTCATTTTCAAAATCGAAGTATATTCCTTCATAAATGACTTTGTTTTCTTCCTCGACTATAAATCCATCAGGATACTTTTGGCGGAGTAAAAAGAGAACATCTTTTTTTGAATAATCTTGGGCACCTTCAACAATTAAGTTACCAAGAATGCCAATTACTCTTTCCTGTTTTTCATATGAATCTTGCTGATAGGTCAGACTTACACCAGAATCAAGAGATTTATAAAGCCAGAAAAGATTGGTTACAACCAAAAGAACTAAAGAGGAGAAGAACAAAGTTTTCCAGTTTTTCATGAGCTCTTATTGGTTAGGTAGTATAACATATAATTATTTAGAATGTACGAAGGTGTGAAAATTCTATATAAAAGTACAAATCAATTAATGACAAGCCTCTGATATCCATTCAGATATGTTATCAAGAATTTCAGTGAAAAATAATTACAGATAACATTTTCGAGTGATATCCCCTACTCTTAACTACTACTGATCGTGACTCTTTATTCAGCAAAGACTTCACAGTAAAAACCTGAGATTTATTAAAGCAACCAGCTTCCCACCTTCGCAGGAAGGACTTGTTCCGGAAATGATTTTTGGCTTAATGATGAGGTAAAGAAAAAAGGCTCCCAAAGGAGCCTTTTTTCGTTGATTGCGTTTCGTTATTCGTTTAATCGGGATAATCTGTTATTCAATAACGAATAACGATTTCCCATTAACGAACAATTATTCTTTTCCCGGGAGCATCATCTGCGTTGGGTTCGGGAATTCCCACTCATACGGAGCGGCTTTTACCTGCATAGGGTACAGCTGATCCAGCGAATCGCCATCATACAGGCGGCCGTTTTTCATCACCCATTCAATGGTGTTCGTGTTTCGCAGATCTTCCAGCGGGTTTTCAGTCAGAATAACCAGATCCGCCAGTTTGCCGGCTTCTATAGACCCTAAATCACCATCCAGGCCAATAGCAGTGGCACCGTCAATGGTGGCTACCTGAAGGGCATCGTGGTTATTCATCCCTCCTGCTGCCATGGCCCAAAGCTCCCAGTGGAAACCGAGTCCCTGCAACTGACCGTGACTTCCCACACCGGAAAGTCCGCCTGCTTCTTTCAGGTCTTTCTGAAATTCGGCATGCTTCTGGAATACATGCTCATCGTCATGAAACCAGCCCGGACGACGTCGCGACTTGGATGCCAGCTCTTCGTACGGAGTAAAAGTTCGGAGCTTCTCATCAAAGAACGGATTTTCGCGGGAGTAGAAGTAATTCTCGGCCCACGGTCCGCCATAAGCCACAAGCAGTGTAGGTGTAACCGCCATTTGAGCTTCCGCTGTGGTGGTAATCACATCCTTGTAAATCGGATACACCGGGTAGGAATGCTCATGCCCCGGGTAACCGTCAATGAGCTGCGTCATATTCAGTTTCCAGTCGAGCGCGCCTTCGGTGGTCGGCATGATGCTCTGCTCCTTAGCTGCCATCAAAATCCACTGACGCTGCTTACGGTTACCGGCCAAATACATCTTGATGGTTTTGGTATTGTAGTACTTGCTGTACTGCTTCATCACGTTTTTGGCATGCTCCAGACTTTGGATGTTGTAGGCCCAGAATCCAAGTCCCGGTCCGGTTGAATACACACGGGGACCTTCCATCATGCCGGTTTCCACCATATCGGAATAGGTCAGAACATCGGTGGTGGCGGTTTGAGGATCACGGGTGGTGGTTACGCCATAAGCCAGGTTAGCGGCATAACCCCAGAACCGTTGTTTGTGAATGCCCCACGAGGCCCATAAGTGAGCATGAGTGTCCACAAAACCTGGTACAATGGTCTTACCGCTCAGGTCGCGGGTTTCCGCACCGTTCGGAGCGGTCAGATTGGTTCCCACTTCAACAATTCGATTGTTTTCAATGAGCACATCCCCGTTCTCGATCACTTCATCCCCGTTCATGGTAATGATGCGGGCATTTTGAAGCAGGATGGTTCCTTCCGGAATATCACGGGTTACCGTTACCTCAATGCTGAGTTCTTCCGGCTTATACCCTTCGTCTTCCTTTTTCTCTTCTTTTTCTTCATCGGCTTCTTCCTCCTCTGCTTCTTCATCAGCATCACCGGAATCATCGCCGTCGCCGGAGTCGTCATCTTTCTTCATTTTCTCCTCCTCTTTCTTCTTCTCCGCTTCGGCTTCCTTGGCGGCCTTCACGCTGTCTTCATAGGCTTCAGCTGCATTCAGATCATAAATGAAATGACCTTTACCAATCGACCAGTGGACTTTGCCTGCATCATCCGACCAGTGAGGAAACTGTCCACCGATTGTCGTCAATTTCTTAGAAGGAAAAGCCGCACTTGCTGCCCGGGCAACCGATATCCGGGGAGTATCGCCGCCTACTTTAGGCACGGTAACCACATAAATATCATTATTGATAAGTGCCATCGCCTGATCTCCTTCCGGAGCCATCGCAATAAAGCTGGCGTTGGAGGGTGGATTATTCTCCTTAGCGGCTTCTTCGGGGTGAAGCATATCAGGCGTTGGATAATTAACGCCCATATTTCCAAATCCGGCCGTGGTGATCCCGGTGATGCGCACGTGCTCTTTTTCATCAGTTCCATCCCAGCGGATAGAAAGCAAGGTGCCATTGCCTCTGTTCAGGTATATACGGTCATCCGATTTTACGAAATGAGGATTGGAACGCCCGCTGCTCTTGGCAATAAAGTTGTTGGAACCACCATCAGCGGCTACCCAAACAAGATCTTCGGTAGAGCCGAATGCAAACGGTCCGGTAGAACGATCATAACTTCGGTTATCGCCTTTCAGCACTACAATTCGGTTACCTGATCGTGACCAGGCCGGCTCGCTGTAAATACCCGGCTCTTCGGTGATCTTCTGAGGGCGAATTCGGCGGGCATTCGGGTTTACTTTATAGAGAGCTCCGCCATCTTCCATATCGTAAGTGGCATAAACAATCCATTTTCCATCGGGCGACCAGGTTGGCTGCGCTTCAATAAAATCGGAATTGGTTAGTCTCTTGGGTTCGCCAACCGGTAAATCCTGGATGTAGAGTTTATCGAGAACCGTGAAAGCCAGCTGCTCGCCATTGGGTGAAGGTACCGCATCCCGAATTTGAGTAGCCAGCATTTCTTTGCTGTCATCCACCGGGTATTTAAAGAGTACTTCCGGCCCCATTTCAAGATGGGCACTTACTTCAAACGGGATTTCTGTGGATTCTCCGTTTTCTATATTGATGCTGTATATCTTTCCGCCATAGGATGTTAGCAGATTCTTATTATCCGGAGTGAAGGTCATGCCGGGCAGTACACCCATGGTAGCAATCGACTCCTGCTCATCTCTTTGAACCGGGTAGGCCAGCCATCGTTCATCGCCGGTTTCCATATCCCGTATTACCAGGCCGGTTTTGTCTTCGTAACGGGAACCGAATACCATCCACTTACCATCCGAAGAAAGCGTAGGTGTGAATGCGGAACCATATCGTGAAGTAATGGTTCGGCGTGAGCCATCTTCCCTGTCGTATCGGGCTATCTGATACTGCGGCAGCTGCGCATTGTAATTCCAGGCTCCGAAACGTTGCGAGAAATACACATAACGCCCATCGGGTGAAATGGCGGGATCTATGATTTTAAGACCGCTTGGCTCTCCTATAAGTGCGGTTCCGCTTCCCCCTTCTTTATGAATCAGCCATAATTTGGGAGTCAGCCCGCCTTTGGAGGCAATCACGTATTCGCCGTCCGGAGTCCAGTCGGCATTGGTATAGCGGGTATTTCCGCCTTTTGTAATTTGTGTGATTTCGGAAGTATCGGCCACTTCCACGTAGTATAAATCCTCTTCACCGGAAGCATCGGAGGTAAACAATACATACTTACCATCAGGGCTGTACCTTGGATGCGTATCAAAAGACATACCATCGGTAAGCTGTTCCGCTTCTCCTCCTGTTGCAGGAATACGATATATATCGCCCATTAAATCAAAAACGATGTGTTGACCGTCCGGGCTGATGTCGAGCGACATCCAGGTTCCTTCGGTGGTATTAAATTCAATAATACGCCCGGGTTTCATCGGGAGTTCGTTGTCGGCTTTGGGAATGGTAGTAGTATCTGAATCAGTCGTGTCTTGCCGTACTTCGAAAATAGAAGCCTGCACACTCTGAATTGAGAAAAGCCCCAAAAATAGATAAAACGGGATCCGTGCCCATTTCATGGATTTAATCGTATTCATAGGTATAAGGGATTTATTGTGATTAGGAATGCTTATCTACGGAATTAAAGCAATTAGTTACTGCTTATCCTGTAAAATTTTAATTTTGTGACGAAACGCTTTAAAACAGCAACAAAAAGCCAATGGAATTCCCGTACTTGCCGTATAGTTTCTTGCTCACTTCGGCGTATAGAATCCCGAAAATCTTGGATGCTGCAATCCCTATCTCTGCCTGGGCCTGAGACCCTGAATACGGAAGCAAAGGTTCCAGGCTGGGTGTTTGGTCTACCACACCGGCCGTTAGCACCGTTGAAATCTTAATCCCGCTTTTCTGAATAAAATTAATGGGAATGCTTCGGGTCAGTGAACTCCCGAATTTATAGCGGAGTTTTATTTGTGAAATCCGATTGCCCAATGGCTCCCTGTAATCGATAGTATTATAGGGTTTGTACCGTACATAATCATCCAGTACGTATCCGTTGTAGGTAAACAGCCGCTGATTGGGAACTCCGGCATCCGAAGCCCCCACTATAATATCGGTTTGAAAGAAATGAGAGGAGAATACCGGCCAATATAACTTCAAGCCCACCCTATAGCGATTATAGTCAAAATCACTCCCCCAGCTGCTGATGCCTTTTTCAAGTACGGCATCGGTCAGCCATCCAAACTCACGGATGTTATAATCCCGCAGAAACTGGGTTCTCAGGTATTGCCGGGTATCATGATGAAGGTGAAGGTACAATCCTTTGATGGTACCCTCCTGAGCAGGAAACACAGGATCATTATTGGCCAACTCTTCCGGTGTCAACCCGTCACCAAAAAGACTGAAGCTACTGGAGGCGGAGAGTGAGCGATGTGTTTCATCCATATACAGCGTTCGCAAGAAAGATTCTGTTCCAAACCGGAATCGGAGTCCGGCCTCAAAGCCTTCCCGCTCAAAAAAGTTATTCCCGGATGTTCCGGTGGTTAAAGCATACATCGTTTGGCGTGCTTCGAAGAAATCCAGCGGGGTTCGGTTGTATTCGTAATCCTGATACTGTGGTACTGTTTGTTTGTGATAGCTTCCTTCCGGGGCTACAAATGAATTCCCAAAGAAGTGATACCCACTCAGTTCATAGCTCCAGCTTTGATTTCCAAAGCCATAACCGCCGATAGCACGATATTCATAATCAAGATGAACGGGAGTTCGTATGCCCAGCCCCAAATAATTTCCTTCCACCCGGTTGTAATGGTAGATGTCGCTGATGTTTGTCAGGTAAAACCGCTCCAGCTGGTAGGGAAGCCTGAAAAAAGTACGCATGGCCGACATTCCGGCTTTTACCAGAGCCCGGTCTTCCTCATACTCTTTGGCTTCATCAAGTAGCCGGGCATTTTCGTTTTGATTCCGGTTTGCCAGTGTGTCCCAGTAAACCCGGCTTCTCTTATGCGCATCCTGCTGAATCTGGGTGGTGTTTAATTCTATTTGCTGTGGATCAATGCTTCGGGCATTCAGTTCATAATTATCCCAGGTCCACTCATCGTGGTAGTAAATACGATCTTTAGACCCCATAAACTGTAACACAGCCGAAAGCTCCGTTTTCTCGGGCAGCCAGAAATCCTCCACTTTTTTGTAGCTCTGCTGATATCTGAGATCAGAAATTTTAAAGGTACCCGAATTGGTTTCGGCATATTCATTCAGACTTACATCGATCCCCAGAATCACCGACTGTTCCTCGTCGTACCAAACCTGCCCTTCAAAAAGCGGGCGGTTATCGGTTTTTGGTTCAAAATAGATTTCTATAGTTCCCTCCGGCCAGCTGCTGTCTGCTTCTTCATCATACAGCTCATAGAAGCGACCGGCTTTATCAGATATGGGTCCAACTACCGTCATACCTTCCGACAGTATGCTCAAGGTCACTTCATCCGAGTTCAGGTTAAGCGGAGCCCCCCCTGTTGAAAAGAAATCATATTCACTAAAAAAATTATCACTAGCCCGATTGGCTTCCAGTGTTTCGGAGTAACGTTCAGGTTCGGATAGGTATCGAATCTCCGACTTCCGTTCTGAGAAGGCAATGGGGTTCAGTTCCTCCTGCTCAGCTTCTTCACTATTAAAACTTTTATCTACATTGCTAAGAATGGCCAGCTTATACACTTCGGCTATGTAGGAGTTCAGGTTAGAATTCTGCTGATCCCGAAGTCGGGCCAGCTCCTGAACCTTACGAGCCACACGGTCAGCACTAACGGTGACCTCCATCGATGCCAGGTCAGGTTTTAAATACACATCCTTCTGAATCTCTTTACCGTCCTGAATATTGAAATGAATGACTGTATCCCGAAATGAGATAAAACGGTATCGAATACGAACGTTTCCGGTATCCAGCTTAATGGAATACGAACCGTCGCTTGCGGTATAGGTTCCCTTGCTTGTGCCTTCGACGATAATGTTTGCGTACGGCAGTGTTTCCTGCGTTTCAGCATCATATACAAAGCCGGATAAAGTCCCCGTTTGAGCAAAAACATTAACACCCGGAACCAACAGTAAAAGGAATACAATCAACCCTGAAAAGCGGGATTCACCATTCATTATTTGTACCTGATTGCATACAAATTGAAATTTTTATTCGATCAAACAACAGCCGATTCTAATACGTGGATCGTTTTCTTTGTTGCATCTATCCTTGCATCCAAACCAACCGGCAAGGTAATATTATCATCTTCGTGGCTGATCATTGCCCCATAAAAAGCCGGAATATCCAGTGGTTTAATATGGTCATCAAAAACTTGTTCTAAGGTAAGGCTGTTATCCCCGGCATCGCAATCGGTGCATTTCCCAAATACAAAGCCCGAAATTTGATCAAGAATACCAGCCAGTTTAAGCTGGGTCAGCATCCGGTCGATTCTGTACACACTTTCTCCCACGTCTTCTAAATAAAGAATAGCGTCCTCAAAGGAAGGCAGGTAGTCAGATCCAACCATAGAAACCAAGACTGACAGGTTTCCACCGAGCAGTTTACCCTCAATGGTTCCCGGAGTTATTACAAAATTTCGTTTATCGTCAGCGGGGATTTCAAAATTGGGCGTTTCTCCATCCAGGATAATTTGTTTAAAAGCATTAGTTGTAAAGGGATTCCAGTTAGACTTCCCCACCGGCCCATGAAACGTAATCAGGTCACTTTTTTCATACATAGCCATGTGGAGCGAAGTAATATCGCTGAACCCACAGAACACTTTAGGGTTATTTTTGAATACATCATAATCCAGCAAAGGCAGGATACGGTTACACCCCCACCCCCCGCGTATACACATCACTCCATCCACCTGAGGGTCCCGAAACATATTCATCAAATCATCAGCTCGCTGTTGATCGGTTCCGGCCAAATAGCCTTTTTGATTCCGCACATGCTCCCCGAGCTTAAGATTAAAGCCCAGCTCCTGCAGGTTTGTTAGCATCTCATCAAAAACAGAGGATTCATAAATGGGGCTTGCCGGTGCTGCCAGTCCCAGGGTGTCCCCGGCTTTCAGTGCCTTGGGTTTAATTTTTAGGGGTGAACCGGGAGCGGCTTTTGTTTCGCAGCCTGTAAGCCCGAGGGCCGCTCCGGAAATTGACGCAAGTGCGGTTGTCTTGAGAAAGTCTTTTCGGGTAAATGCCATTATAAACAGATTTTATGAATGGCAGTAGTTAGCTATATAACTGCTCTTTTTCAATCACTTTTATGACTTCTTCCGGCACCTGAACAATGATGGATTTTCCCGCTGCGATGTTCTCCCTTATTTGTGAGGAAGAAATATCCAATGGGGTGTGATTAACAAAATGTGTGCGTTTCAGGATTTTTTTCTCAACATCTTTGTGAGTTTCACCGGGTCGTTGGGCTACCAACAACTCACATTCTTGCAGTATCTCTTGGTAAAACTTCCAGCTATGAAATTGAGACAGGCTGTCTTCCCCCATGCAGTAATAGTAGGTATTATCCGGATGATGTTTCTTTAAATAACGAATGGTCTGAACGCTATAGGAAGGCTTGGGCAGTTCGTTCTCGATGGTTTTAATGGAAACGTTATTCTGATCCCAAAATGCCTTTTTCAGCATCTCCAGCCGAATATCATAGGCCGTTTGAAATCCACTGCTCTTATGAGGAGGATATGGGGTCAGCAAGACCCAAAGTTCATCAATCAGGTCAGACTGGATGAAAGATTTAGCTATCGACAAATGTCCGTTATGAACCGGATCGAAGGTACCCCCAAATAATCCAATCCGGGCCGACATTATTCCTGTCCCGAGTCAGCAACCTCATTTTGGCCACTGCCGCCATTTCGAACATCGGCTAATTTACGGGCAGCTTCGTCATGGTAGTTTTCTACTTCTTCCCGGAATTTACTTTCAGGGAAAAGCTGCAGAAACTTCTCGTAGTTATCAATGGCTTTACTGTAACGCTCGGCTTGTCGGTTTATAACACTGTTATCGGCGTAATTGATGTAGGTTTGAATTTGATCAACCAATGCCCGTTCTGCCCACTTTGATTCCGGGTACTGATCAATGGTTTTATCCAGGTAAATGGTAGCCGCTTTGTATTGTTCGGTTCGCACATAGAATCGGGCTGATTCATAAGACTTATGAGCCAGCTTTTCTCTCATCTCATCAATGCGAGCCGCTGCTTCCTGAACCTTTTCATGGTCGGGATATCGATTATTGAATAAACGAAATCGTTCAATCGCCTTTCGGGTCTGGTTTTGATCCAGCTTATAACGCGGACTCAACTTGAAGTAGCACATCGCTGCTTTAAACTCCATATCCGGGCGACGTTCGTCCTGCGGGTAATAGCTGATGTATCGGTCATACTCGCTGGCAGCCAGCAAGAACTGCTTATCTTTATAATAACTTTCGGCCAGGTAATACTGGGCATCTTGTCCATATTCGGTGCCCCGGGCTACACGCGTAACGGTATCAAAGGCGTTAGCGGCCTCACTGTAATTTTCTTCTTCATAGAAAGCCATCGCTTTTTGGTAGGCTACCTCAACAGAGTCTCCCCTTTTGATAAGCCGGTCGTTTTTACAAGCCGAAAAGATGAATAAGAAAGCTAAAACTGCAAGAAGTTTACTGCGCATTGAGTATAATTTTTGTGATTTAGTGGTCACGATTCTGTAAGAAGATAAGAAGTTTTTCAAGCTCTTGTTTATAATCAGAAGATTCAAATTTATTTAGTAACTGAAACGCTTTTTTATAATGCTGATCAATTTCGGCGGCAACATCATCCAATACGTCCAGGTCCGACATAATACCCAGAACTTCATCCACACGTTCCGGAGCCGGGTTTTCAGCATCCAGCGTTTCCTGTATGGTTGATGACTGTTCATCATTCGCCCGTTCTAACGCAAGGATGGTAAGATATGTTTTCTTTCCTTCAAAAATATCTCCGCCCGGACGTTTACCAAACTTTTCCGGATCGGCGGTAGCATCCAGTAAGTCATCCTGAATTTGAAAGGCAATACCCATTTCATAACCCAGTTCAGCCAGCTCTTCCCTCTTCCCGGATGTAGCATGTGCTGAGATTGCTCCCAACTCCAAAGCTCCGCTGAGTAAAGCCGCTGTTTTGCCCGCTATCATCTCCAGGTACTCGTTATGATTTACCTCATTACGATCAACGAATTCCATATCCAGAGCCTGTCCCTCGCAAACCGTTACAATTGCTTTGGAGAATACCTTATGAATGGCAGCAAATTCAGCTTTTGTGAAACTGTCGTTCTCACCGTAATAACTGAGCTGCTGGTAAGCATCGGCAAACATCACATCACCGGAAAGAATAGCTATGTTTTCATTCCATTTCTTAAAAACGCTGGGTTCACCCCGGCGAGTATCGGCACTGTCCATGATGTCGTCATGGACAAGGGTGAAGTTGTGAAGTATTTCCACAGAGAGAGCGGCAGGTAGGGCATCATTCAAATCACCGCCACATAATCCGTTAGCAAGCAAGGTGAGCATAGGCCGGATTCGCTTTCCTCCAACCGATAGCGCATACCGGTAAGGGTGGTAAAGAGTTTGGGGATGATCCGGAAGACTAAGGTCTTTTAGTCCGGCTTCAATCTTTTCCAGTAATTGCTGTTGGAGGTTGCTGTTGCTCAATGCTCTTTTTGTAGATGAATGAACGGAATATAAGGAATTTAAGGGACGATGTTAGTTATCAATCGCCCGGATCTCTATTTCATTTCCTGAAGATGAGAAGCCGATAATTCCTGTACATTTTTGCATCCAAGTAACGTCAGGATGGTTTTTAAATCCTGTTTCCATTGGCTCAAAAGCTTTTCAAGACCGGTGTATTCATCGTTCTTTATTGCTTTGATGACCGGTTGGGCCGTTGCAGCAAAATGCGCTCCCAAACACAACGACTTTGCCATATCAAAAGCTGAACGGATGCCGCCCGATGCAATGATTTCAAAACTTCGCTCCCATTCCAGCTTACTGAGCTGCTGAATGCATTCCACCGTTGGGATACCCCATTCATCAAAGCCATGATTGGCGGTTTGATTGGAGGAACGGAAGTTCTCGACTTTAGCCCAGCTGGTTCCTCCTGCTCCGGCAACATCAATTACATTCACCCCAACATTGAGCAATCTTCGGGCTGTGTGCTCAGAGATGCCCGCTCCTGTTTCTTTAATTATTACGGGCAATTCGGTGTCCTTAACCAGCTGCTCTATTCCATCCAGAATCCCTCTGAAGTCACGATCTCCTTCCGGCTGCATTAATTCCTGAAGTGGATTCAGATGAACAATAATAGCGTTAGACTCAATTGAGTCTGTTAATCGGGTAATTGATTTATTTTCAAGGCCACCAATAAGTTGCGCGCCTCCAATATTGGAACAAATAAAAGCATTGGGTGCTTTTTTACGAACTATTGAAAAGGTATCGGTTAGGGATTCATCCTCCAGCATAGCCCGCTGACTCCCAACCCCAAAGGGCAGATTTTCAGCTTCACAAAACTCGGCTATGATTGCGTTAACCGGTCCTGCTTCGGAATACCCTCCCGTCATGGAAGAAATAAAAAGGGGCATGCTAAAGCTTCGACCCAGCAGAGTTGCTTCAGTAGTCACCTCATCGGAATTCACTTCCGGAAGTGCGTTATGAATAAAGCGGTAGCGTTCAAATCCGGAAGGCTGATCGTATTGTGTGCCTTCGGTTACGGTAAGCTCAACGTGGTCTTTTTTTCGGTCTCTGATGTCTGTCATGCCAGAAATTCCAAAAAACAAGCACCAAATCCCAATAATTTTGATCATTGGATTTTGGCACTTGGAAATTAAACAAGGTAACTGCCGCTATTAATATGAAAAGTCTGTCCAGTTGCATGCTTAAGCTTTCCTGAGGCCAGCAGACTAGCTATTTCTGCAATTTGTTCCGGCGGAGCAATGGAATCCAGGGCTAGGTCTTTAGTCAAATAATCTTCCCCATACACTTCGATAGAGCCCTGAGCCATATCGGTGTTTACAAAACCCGGGGCGATGGTATAAGCCGTAATACCATGCTTTCCAAAACTTCGGGCGATACTTTTGGTGAGAGCGGTCATCCCCCCTTTACTGGCGGCATAGCTGGCGTACTCCTGGGTATCTCCTCTTGTACCCGCCCGGGATGAAATATTGATAAGCCTCCCTTCAATGCCGGCTTTCTTCCAGGCATTAAGCGCCCATTTGGAAATGAGTCCGGCCGAGCGAAGATTAACCTGCATCGTCAAATCCCAGTTGGCAAGCCATTCTTCATCAGAGATATCAAAGTCAGCTTCTGCAAACATCCCCGCGTTGTTGATAAGTACTTCAGGGATTTCATCTTCCTGAAATACTTCCTTTAGCTTTTCAACTTCCTCAGGCTTGGATAAATCACAGGCTATGTGTCGGTAGTGTTCGTTATTCGGAAAAGCGTGATCCGTTGATCGGGAGGTTCCAATGACCTGGAGCCTTTCATCCAATAACTTTTGGGCAATGGATTTTCCTATTCCGCGGGAGGTGCCTGTAACTATTGTTTTCATTTAGTTTTATTAATGATAGATTTCCAATGAATTAACGGATTATCATCCATGAGTGAAAATAGAATCAAGTTAGCCGATCCTTCTAAAGGCAAAAACATTACGAAATATATTTTATCCGGACTGTTCTTATTTATGTACCCTGTCCTGATGGTACTGCTTGCCGATGAGCTAACATGGGGTAGCTTAAATCCCTTTTCAGGCAAATTAATGTATGGACTCTTTTTATTAATGGGCTCCCTATTTCTCATGTCTGGTATGATCTTACACTGGAAACAAAATTTCCAATTTATTTCATTTTCAGAAAACAGTATCAAATTCAGAGATAACAGCCTTAATGTCGAAAAATTTAACTATTCAGATATACTAAAAGTTGAAGAAGGCTCTACCTCTGCTACCTTTTATTTGATAGATGGAAGGAAGAAAATCCTGAATTTTGGACAAGCCTCAAATCAAAACAAAGAAACCATCAATGAAGAGCTTAATAAGTTGGCATCGAGATACAACTGATGTTAAATGAAAAGTTCAAAAATCAGCTTAATCAGCTAAATCTGTGATCTTACTTCCTCCAAACGGGCACATTGGAGCAGGCTTCCCCGTACATAATCTTTTTAGCTCTCTTCATGAGCTTATTGGTAGCCAGCATGTAAATAGAATCGGGAACATGTACTTTCCCACAACCTTTCAGTAGTACAAACTTATCTTCATATTGGTCCCAGTCATACTTATCCAGCTTTCTTTGGTATAGCTGGTGTTGGAATGCTTCTTTTCTCCCCTTAAATACTTCTTTGGCAAATTCAGAGGCATAAGAAGTAATCAGCATCCAGGCCCACGGAGCAATGATGGCATCGGTGCTGCAATACACCGTCAGGTATTTTCCTTCATATTGCGACCAGTCGAATTCTTTGATCTGCTCCCGGAAGTCTTTCTCCTTGAGCATCAATTCCTGAAATAAGAACTGCTTGATATCCAGCTCTTCGATGGGCGTATCGTCGTGGAATTGCTGCAAATCCAGCGTAACCAGCTTGGTATTCTGCTGAACCCGGTTTACAATAGTTTCTTCTGACATGTGGAAATGTTGGATTCTAATTGCTAAATGTTAAATGCTTGTAGAGTCATGTAACATTTAGCAATAAACATTTAAAATTAAATAGAGAAAGATTCTCCGCAGGAACAGGTACGCGAAGCATTCGGATTTTTGAAATGAAAACCTTGTCCGTTCAGTCCTTCGGTGTAATCAAGTTCAGTTCCCGCCAGGTAAAGAAAACTGCGCATGTCGACCAGCACTTTCAGCCCGTCAACATCAAAGATTTTATCATTTTCCTCCGGCTGAACATCGGAATTGAATTCGAGATCGTAAGTCAATCCGGAGCAGCCTCCGCTTACAACGCCAACTCGAAGGTATGCATCGTCCGGTACGTTTTGCTCCTTACGAATCAAATTAATCCGTTCAGTGGCTCTGTCTGTAATGGAAAGCTCTTCCATAATACTGATTTCCTTGTTTTAGACTGAAACAACCTGAATTTCCGGGTCAATGCGCTTCACCATGCTTTCGATGGCATACAGTGTCCCGGTTGTAGCTGTTGGGCAGGTTCCGCAAGCTCCCTGATAGTGAACCTTAAGGCGGTTAGATTCCAGACCCAATACCTTGAGCCCGCCTCCGTCGGCCAGCAAATAAGGACGAACCTGCTCGTCCAGCATGCGGTTGATTTCCTGAAGGCGTGGGTCATCTGATTCCTGAGCTTCTTTACTTACATGAACTTCAGAATCATCTTCGTTATAATCCGTTGCTTCAGCCTCACGAATCGGAGGTGCCAGCTTTCGAAGTAATTCAGACCAAACGGCTTTCCCGTCCTGGGTAACGGTGATGTACTTATCTACATAGTACACATTAATCACGTTATCGATTGCAAACAGTGCCGATGCCAGTTCATCGCCTTCAGCTTCAGCCGCATTCTCGAACGAACGGGTGGTACCGTTGGTCAGCGGTTCAGCCAATACAAAGCGCATGGCATCAGGGTTCGGTGTGCGTTCTATTTCTTTAATTTTTGCCATCTCGATTCTCGTTTGTTTTTAGAAAAATTCTTTTACGTATTTGATTCCTTCCACTAAGCGGTCAATATCCTCTTTATTATTGTAGAAGGAAATAGATGCACGTGCAGTGCCCGGAATATTAAAATGATCCATAATGGGCTGTGCACAATGATGTCCGGTTCGTACGGCAATTCCTTTTTGATCCAGTATGGTACCTGCATCGGTTGGGTGAATACCCTCCAGTAAAAACGAAATTACAGACGCCTTACTCTTTGCTGTACCGACGATTTTAAGTCCGTCTATCTTACTCAGTTCGTCCGTGGCATAATCCAGTAATTCCTGTTCACGGGCGGCGATGTTCTCCATTCCGACTTCATTCAGGAAGTCGATAGTTTCAGCAAAACCAACTCCGGCTGCAATAGGTGGAGTACCAGCTTCGAACTTATGCGGCAGGTCGTTCCAGGTGGTTTTTTCAAAAGTCACTTTATCGATCATGTCGCCACCCCCACGATACGGAGGCATGTCTTCGAGCAGTTCTTTCTTGCCATATAAAATGCCGAAGCCGGTTGGGCCACACATTTTATGAGCAGAAAAAGCGTAGAAGTCAGCGTCGAGTTTCTGTACATCCACAACAGCATGAGGAACAGCCTGTGCTCCATCAATTAATACCGGAATGTCTTTGGCGTGAGCCGCCTCTATGATTTCTTCCACCGGATTAACCGTTCCCAAAGCATTCGATACATGAAGAACTCCTACCATTTTGGTTCTGTCTGAAAGCAGGTTGTGAAACTCTTCCATCACCAATTCGCCTTCATCCGTCATCGGAATGACTTTGATCTTGGCTCCCGTTTCTTCTGCCACCATTTGCCACGGCACAATATTAGCGTGATGCTCCATTGCCGAAAGAATGATTTCATCTCCTTCCCGGAAATGCTTTCGCCCGTAGCTGTTGGCTACCAGATTAATGGAGTCGGTGGTTCCGGTGGTGTAAATGATTTCTTCCAGATGACGGGCATTGATGAAATCTTTTACTTTCGTTCGTGCAGCTTCATAGGCATCGGTTCCCTCCTGACTCAGCGTATGGATTCCCCGATGCACATTAGCATGCTCGTTGGAGTGGTAAGCGTTAATACGATCAATCACACGCTGTGGCATCTGGCTGGAAGCACCGTTATCGAGATACACCAAAGGATTCCCCTTGATTTCCCGCTTAAGCACAGGAAATTGGTTGCGGATGGCTTGCCAATCCGTAGTTAATGTGGCGGTATCTTGTTTCAGTGCTTCTTCCATTTTCAAAATAATCTGCTGGGTACGCTAACCTGCTTGGTTACCCATTACGCTCCGACGCAGAGCATCGGAGCGAGTTGTGTAATAATTATTCCTCCACCGAAACAAACTCTTCGTCTCGGCTGGTGAATTTAACTACTTCGTCTAATAATAATTTATGCACTGATTCCACTTCCATGCTCTCTATACTTTCGAGCGTAAAAGCGTAAACCAGTAACTCACGTGCTTTCTTCTTGGTTAAACCACGACTATGCAGGTAAAACACCTCGTCTTCGTTCAGGTGGCCGATTGTTGCACCGTGCGAGCACAATACATCATCTGAAAAGATTTCCAGCTGTGGCTTAGTGTGAACGGTTCCATCAATGGATAACAACAGGTTTCGGTTTTCCTGGAACGAGTCAATTTTTTGAGAATCTTCCCGTACAAAAATCTTACCGTTGAAGATGGAATGCGCTTTGTCATTCACGACCACTTTGTGCAGCTGGTGACTTTTCGCATGCCAGTGCCGGTGATCAATAGCAGAATGCGTATCGGCAATCTGATCGCCATCAATCAGCACAAGGCCGTCGATGGTGAAATCAACTTCTTCATCATTCTGAACAACCCGCGGGTCGTTTCTGAACAACTTTGCACCCAAACAAATAGTGTATGAGTGGTATTCCGCATATTTATCAAGGTGAGCAATCGGGCGGGAAATATGATTCGCCTTCTTACTGTCGCGCTGAATACGTGCATGGTGAACATGAGCTCCTTCAAACAGCTTAAACTCATTCACCGTCACGTTCAGGTATTCATTCTGAACCAGTGCCACATGCTCTTCAACAATCGTTGATTTGGAATAAGCCTCTCCCACAAATAGAACACGTGGTGTAGCATAAAAGGCTTTTTCAGCGTCTGTGAATACATTCAGGATATGAATCGGGGCTTCTACTTTCGTCTCTTTTGGAACATAAATGAAAGCACCGTCTTTGAAATTGGCATCATTCAATGCAGCAAAAACATCCTGATCATCATCGTAAGTAGTGTATGCACCTAAATGTTTTTCGATGATTTCAGAATCACCGTTTTCTGCCAGTGTACCAACAATTACATTTTCAGGAATATCAGAAGTTGAAGACAGATCGGCATCAAATTCACCGTTTACAAACACCAATCGACTATTCGTCGCTTCCGGCAGATAATACTCACTGATATCTCCGGGCGAAACTGCCCCGGCTTCTGATACCGGCACAAAATGACTACGGCTGATGGATTTAAGGTCGGTAAAACGCCAGTCTTCGTCTTTCTTGGTTGGAAACGGGAATTCAGAAATATTCCCTGCACCTTTCTCATTCAATCCGGCAATAGCTGAAACGTTGGATACTGTTTCAAAGTTACCGTCCAGAAAGTCTAAAATGGTTTCTTTTTCTTTTACTGCTACACTCATTACTGAGCCTCTCCGTTTAGGGAAAATTCTTTTTCTAACCAGTCGTAACCTTGTTCTTCAAGATCAAGTGCCAGGTTTTTATCTCCTGATTTCACAATCTTGCCGCCCATCATCACATGTACGTAATCCGGAGTGATGTAATTCAGCAGACGCTGGTAGTGTGTAATCAGAACGATTCCATTTTCAGGTCCGGAAATTTTATTGATACCGTCCGATACAATTTTCAATGCATCGATATCAAGACCTGAATCGGTTTCATCCATAAAGGCCAGCTTTGGATTCAGCACAGCCATCTGGAATACCTCATTCTTCTTCTTCTCACCACCAGAAAATCCGGTATTGATACTTCGCTCGAGGAATTCATCTTTCATATCGATGACTTCGAGGCGACTTTTCAGATAATCCTCAAATTCGATCGGGTCAAGTTCTTCCCGGCCGTTTTCACGGGCTATTGTGTTGTAAGATTCACGAAGAAGGGTTTTGTTGGTAATACCCGGAACTTCCACCGGATACTGAAATGCCAGAAACAGCCCAAGGTGAGCTCGTTCATCGGCATCCATTTCGGTGATATCTTCTCCTTCAAATAAGATTTCACCATCGGTCACTTCATACTCCGGGTGACCCGATACAACTTTGGCCAGCGTACTCTTCCCGCTGCCGTTCGGCCCCATGATAGCATGGATTTCACCTTTGTTAATCTTCAGGTTCACACCCTTCAGAATCTGTTCTTCTTCGCCTTCTACTGAGGCATGTAAATTTTTGATCTCTAACACGTTATCGTTCTTTTCTTTTTTGATTTAAGTTCTTCGAAATAAATGTTGAATGCTAAATTTTTAATGTTAAATAGAACTGAAATTTTAATCTATTTAACATTCATCATTCAACATTTAAAATTCTTACCCTACACTACCTTCCAGCTTCACATCCAGTAAAGCATTGGCTTCGGTAGCAAATTCAAGCGGCAGTTCTTTCAGTACTTCTTTCACAAATCCATTAATGATCATGGAAATGGCATCCTGCTCACTGATTCCTCGCTGCATCAGGTAAAATATCTGCTCTTCCCCTACTCGTGATGTCGAAGCTTCGTGCTCCACACTTGCAGTCGGGTTTTGAGAAGAGATATACGGGAATGTGTGTGCACCACAAGTCTGCCCGATTAACATCGAGTCACAAACTGAGTAATTACGGGCGCCATCCGCCTTCTTGGAGATTTTCACCTCACCCCGGTAACTGTTTTGTGAATTACCGGCAGAAATACCTTTCGAAATAATGGTACTCTTGGTGTTTTTACCGATAT
Organism: Gracilimonas sp. BCB1; assembly: GCF_040117685.2. Lineage (NCBI taxonomy): Bacteria > Pseudomonadati > Balneolota > Balneolia > Balneolales > Balneolaceae > Gracilimonas > Gracilimonas sp. BCB1. Next base: position 135,152 of record NZ_JBEDYP020000015.1, read on the forward strand.
GAATCATTTTGGTACCGGTATCGGCCTGCTGGCGCTTATTGGTTACCGCAACGGAGTAAAACTCACCAATGGAGTTATCACCCTGCAGAATCACACTTGGATACTTAAGTGTTACTGCTGAACCTGTTTCCAGCTGCGTCCAGGAAATCTTGGAATTCTTACCGCGGCAGGCTCCACGTTTGGTTACAAAGTTGTAAATCCCGCCTTTCCCCTCTTCGTCACCGGCGTACCAGTTTTGGATAGTCGAATATTTGATCTCGGCATTATCCATTGCCACTAACTCAACTACGGCAGCGTGCAGCTGATGCTCATCATACATCGGAGCTGTGCAACCTTCAAGATAGCTTACATGCGAATTGTCTTCAGCAATGATAAGCGTACGCTCAAACTGACCGGAATTCATGTTGTTGATCCGGAAATACGTTGAGAGCTCCATCGGGCAAATGGTATCTTTCGGCACGTAGCAGAAAGATCCGTCCGAAAATACGGCAGAGTTTAGAGCTGCGTAGAAGTTATCACGAGCGGGAACAACGGACCCCATGTACTTCTTAACCAATTCGGGGTGATTTTTAACCGCTTCCGATATGGAGCAGAAAATCACACCGGCTTCAGCAAGCTTTTCCTTGAACGTTGTAAAAATGGAAACACTGTCAAAAACAGCATCCACAGCAACACCGGAAAGCATTTTCTGCTCTTCCAATGGAATACCCAGTTTATCGTAAGTCTCACGGATTTTGGGATCTACTTCATCCAGACTGTCGAGTTTGGGTTTATTCTTGGGAGCTGAGTAATATTGAAGTTCATCAAATTTTGGCTTCTCATATTCAGCATTGAACCAGTCCGGTTCTTCCATTTCGGTCCATGCCCGATAAGCCTTCAAACGGAACTCAAGCATCCACTCCGGCTCTTCTTTTCGAGCAGAGAGTTCGCGGATGATATCTTCGTTAAGTCCCTTGGGAAAATCTTCGTATTCAACATCGGTGGAAAAGCCATATTTGTACTCTTCCCCAATCATTGACTCTAACGCTTGCGTTTCGCTCATTAGTTATATGGTCTTAAAAATTTTGCTTCTTGATTCCGCCTGAAAAACAACCTTTTTCAAGTTTAAGTTCGCTGTTTTGCAGGCCTATTTAGATCGAGTACAAATATACGAAATCTCCCTTTCTTAACTAAATCTGAAATGATTGAGAATCTCTATTGAATGAATAGGTTTGAAAAGGTAAGTAATTGCGAGCCAAACGTTGAAAAGTGCGGTGTATGTTCCTACTGGTTCCGCCGATCTGCTGCAGAACCCAACCCCGAGGCTCTGCCTCGGATAAAGTTTGGATGAATTAGTGAAGGTGAGAGGCCGAATTTGATGCAGAGCCTCGATGGGGTGTTACGGAGCGGAGCACCGTAACAAGAATAAGCGCCTGCCGGCTGTTTAGTTAGGATGAATCATTGCCATGATGTTTGTTATACCTCAGAGTAATCAAGGCAATCCGCCAATCCCATAAATCAAGGTTCAAAAATAATTAACCACGATTAATCACTCCCCCATCAAACTGCAAACGCAGGCAGTGTTGACGATATCTTCCCAGGAGCATCCACGGGATAAATCCATCATAGGTTTAGCAAGCCCCTGAATAATGGGGCCGGTGGCTGAGGCTCCGGCCAGTCGCTCCGTAATTTTATAGGCGATATTCCCGGCATCCAGGTTGGGGAATATGAATACATTTGCTTTGCCGGCCACTTCAGAATCGGGAGCTTTTCTTTTAGCGATGTCCGGGATGATGGAAGCGTCAAACTGCAGTTCCCCGTCAACAGGAAAGTCGAGGTTGTGAGACTTTACGATTTCAAGAGCTTGCCGAACTAAATCGATGCGTTCGTGCTCAGCACTTCCCTTAGTTGAAAAGGAAAGCATGGATACCCGCGGATCTTCTCCGGTTACTTTCTTGTGGGTTTGAGCGGAATCCATGGCGATAGTTGCGAGCTGTTCCGCATTCGGATAAGGGACCACGGCACAATCCCCGTAAGTAAACACCCGGCCATCATCAAAGCTCATCAGGAATACACTGGATACAACATTGGAGCCTGTTTTAAGCCCTATGGTTTGTATGGCTGCCCGCAATACATCTCCGGTGGTAGATACAGAACCGGCTACGCATCCATCTGCATCGCCGGCAGCAACCATAGCTGCTGCAAAAAACAGCGGATCTTTAATGACTTCAATAGCTTCGGCTTCCGTTAAGCCTTTGTGTTTTCGTCGCTCAAAAAAAGAGAGGGCATATTTTTTGAGATTCTCATCCGATACAGGATCTATGAAATCAAGCCCTTCAGGAATACCGGCTCCCTCGTTTTGAATCAAAATCGGTTTTGCGAGTCTGTTTTCCTGCAGGTATTCCGCCGCTTTAATTACACGCTCGTCCGAAGAACGGGGAAAAACGATTGTTTTCAACGATGCTTTTGCCCGACTTCGAATATCTTTGATAATGTCCATTATCCTACCAATAATATGATTGAAATTACGGCAACGGCCAGTCCTGACCATTGCTTAACCGAGGGCTTATCTTTCCAGATTCCGATGCCAATTAAAGTACCTAAAACAACCAGGCTCACATTCACCAGCGGGAACACGATGGAACCGGGCATGAGTTTTAGGGCATAAATCAGGAATATGGAGGAGTAGAGATTCACGACTCCGGTTGCTATACCATACACGATTTCTGTGAAGGTAAAATTAATCTCTTTTCTTTTTAAAAGGATTCCTACTCCCACTAAAAAGGAAATAAAGAAGATTCCTGATACAAAAAGATCTTCTGATAACTGTTCCGAAAACACTTGTTCATACACTTTCAGTCCGGTATCAGCCATCCCGGTCATAATAAAAATTAATACCGGCAACCAGGCATCAGAAAAACCGGAAATGCTTTTCGTTTTGATACGAGGCACCATCAGCAATAAAGAACCCAATGCAAGGGCTATACCGATGTACTTTAATCCGCCGATGGCTTCCCCAAATACAAACAAACTTACTGCTATCGGGAAAATCAGTGACATCCGCATGGCGGCGATACTTACTCCCATCCCAACTCTGTCTATAGACCGGCTGTAAACCACCATGTTGGCAATGAAAACAATACCCAGTACTACGGCCAAAATAAGGAGCCAAATTCCGGGTTCCGGTGAGGCCACAGGGAAAGCTCCAAACTCCGTTGAATTGAACAGGCTAATCAAGAAACCGGCAAGGTAATTACAAACCAGAATTTTGAGCACATTCAGTTTCCGGTTTTCGGCCAGTTTAAGAATCTGGGCAATGGTCAGAGAACAGGAAATACTCAGAAAGATGTATAGGAGTCCCATCAGTTCAGAAGCTCAAGCTCTCTGTTTCCAAAAAACAATGGGTTCTGTGGTCGCTCGTATAGGCTTCGGGAGGTAAAGGGCACATTCCGTTCCAGATGGTTAAAAATGGAGTTCATGTTCATATTACGCTGCTTGATGGCCTCTGCCAGATAGTAGGTAAAGATGCTGTGGCGATTTTGTTTTCCATTGGTTGAAGAATAAATACCGGATCGCTGATCGGGACGAGATGCAAAAAATACAGCCGAAGCAAAGTTCTGATCCGTAATTATGGATGCCAGGTTTGCAAGCGCCTGAGTGGAACCGTTTTCATTCAGAATATCCAGATCTGCAAAAACTTTTATGGAATTCAGATCCAGGTTATTGAATGCCCGAAACAGTTTTTGAAGGTCAATAAGCTGCAATTCTCCGTCTTGGTCAAGCTCACTTCCCAGTAAATAAACCTGCCCGTCTATAATTTCAGCATAACCGTTTATATACACATTCAGGTTGTGGCGAGAATCACTGAGGGTTGCAGCCAGGCGGGAATAAGCCCTATTCACCATCAGATCACTGGTGGCATTCATGGCTTTGAAAACACGGGTACTCCGAACTCCAAATCCCTGAATGAAATATTCTTCCATTAGCTTAGCGTCACGCTGCCCGTATATCCGTTCAGAAAGCTCTCCTTCATATTGGTTATTGGACAATATGAATGCTCCTGAGTTGAGTGAACTACGCCCTAAAACCGGAATATTCCTCTCCACATCTATGGAGCCAAAAGGAACATTAGGAATAGCTATCACAGAAAGGTCGGAAGCAAACTCGGATGGCCTCCAGATGGTTCGCACATCATTTGCAGATACCCATGTTTCCGAGATGCCATACAACACTTTATACCAATCCCCTTCTTTAGAAACCAGTTTAAGCTGACTGCCTTCTGCAAGATCCGTTAAAATATTTCCCGGGTTCGATTCCGGCTCGTTACGTAAAGCAGTTATTTGAACATCCACAACCACAAACTGTTCAAAGACGGAAGGCACCGATATTTCTTTTGTCTGAGACAGGGAATCATAAAAAGCCTCAACCACAATATTTTGGGCCGGGGATTCACCGAAAATGCCTGCATCTACTTCTTCAGCCAGATTTATGGAAATACGTCCGCCATTAAAATCCCACTCCTCATTCTCAACCAACACCCGGTTGTTATATGAAATTCGAATACCCGGATTCTCGGTGTTATAGGGTCTGGCATCTGTAGTATCTACCTCTGTGGCAGTTCCGGTTTGCCGTAAAAGCCTGCTCTCTCCCGTTCGGGTTGGTTCACCTACCGGCTTCATATTCATAAAAGACAACCCTGTGAGTAGTGTTCCGGCTCCCATCAGTGCATATCGTTGTTCATCGGTCGGGCGGTCAAGCAGTTGATCAGAAAAGGCAGCATAATAAGAAAGCCCGGCTCCTGCAGCCCCTAACAAAACATATCCGATTCTCGGACGGTATCTTTGAATATAGCGCTCTGTTTTTACCCGCTCTGCATACTCGTAGGTATTAATCGATTTCAGATCAAAATGGATAAGTGGCTGGTTTGGGGAGATACCGTTAGTGCTTTCTAAATAGTACCGTGATTTTACCAACTCATAATCGTTTATATCCAGAGCCTCTTCATCCACCACTATCCAACTGGTACTGGAACATCCCTGAAACAGTACCATTGCAATCAGCACGATGTAAATAAAAGATGATTTCTTTATGCCCATGGTGTTTGTTTTGAAGCGGTGGCAATTTTAGCCGAGTCAATGGCAATCACAAGTTCTTCATTGGTTGGAATAACGTGAACATCAACCTTGGAAGTATCGGAACTGATTTTAGTATCACCATTCAGATTTCCATTCTTTTTACCGTCAATTTCAATTCCGGCATACTGCATGTCTTCCAATATTTTTTCCCTTATCGGAGCTGCATTCTCACCAATACCTCCGGTAAAGATGATAGCATCCACCCCATTCAGTGCAGCAATATACGAACCGATATATTTCTTCACCCGATAGCAAAATACATCGATGGCTTCGTTACTCCGGCGGTCTCCGCTTTCCGCTTCATCCAATAAATCCCGCATGTCGGCTGCATATCCACTGAGTCCTAAAAGTCCGCTGTGTTTATTCAATAATGCATGAACATTGGCGAGAGATAATTCCTCTTTCTCTATGAGGTAGAATAAGATAGAAGGATCAATGTCTCCGCTACGAGTTCCCATTACCAGTCCTTCCAGCGGAGAGAACCCCATGCTGGTGTCAATAGAATTTCCATCTTTAATGGCTGTTACAGAACATCCATTTCCCAAATGACAGGTGATCACTTTGGAACCTTTCTTCGGTTTACCTGAAATTTTGTGATACTGACGGCTCACATAATAATGCGACGTCCCATGAAACCCATACTTCCTGATTTTATAGCGTCGGTAAAGCCGGTTGGGTATACCGTATAAGTAGGCATGTTGCGGTATGGAATGATGAAAGGCGGTATCAAACACAGCCACGTGAGGTACATTGGGCAGGTGTTTCTTGGCGGCTCGTATTCCCTCCAGATTCGGAGGATTATGCAACGGGGCAATGTCAAAAGCCTGCTGAATGGCTTCTTCCACATCTTCATCAATTAATACGGAATCTTTGAAGGTCTCCCCTCCGTGAACAACGCGATGCCCCACAGCCTCAATTTCATCCAGCGATTGCAGGTAATCGTTATCGGCTTCAATCAGCAGCTCCATGATTTTTTTGAGTGCAGCGGCATGATTTTCAATAACCATTGATTTCTTAAGCGGCTTTTCACCCTTAAACTCTTGCTTTATGATGGAAGTAACCGCTCCGATACGCTCCACTAATCCCTTACAGAGGCATTCTCTATTCTCTGTGTTTATGAGCTGATACTTAATGGATGAGCTGCCGCAGTTTATTACAAGGGTTTTCATGGGTGAGTTAAAGTGAGATTACCGCTCCAATACCGATCAAATTACGAAATTTGAAAGACTCTTCTCCGCTCTCAGGATCGGATAACCAAAACGGCACTTCATATCTAAGGGCAAATCCACGGTCTTTGCCCAACCAATCCGGAATATTGATAGAAAATTGGATTCCGATACCCGCATTCGCAACGGTTTCTTCAAAGTCGAGAGATAGATCATCTTCAATTCTGATTCCACTTACTCTTCCGACATCCTGGAATAAGTACGACTTTAGATGAACAAAATCTCCGACCATAGAACGATTAAGCAAGGAGTTAAGAAAGTTGGGAAAAATTAATTCCGTATTCACCGAAAACCCTTTATCAAGAGTGCCTGTATAACTAATGGTATAATCAGTGTTACCGCTCTGTGTTGTAAAGGATGTGGTGTTATACCCTCTGAGATTGAACCCTCCGGCTACCTGAACCAGTCCGTTTTCAAAAAATACATCCGGAATGGTCCCTCTTGCCCTTGTAACCCCGTTATTAAGCCAGGCAATGGGAGCCCGGTTAGCCATGCTGTAATTATATTCAAGGGGAGCATCAGAGCTGACCAAAACCCCAAAGGCTCTGAGATTTAAGCCAAACCCCTTCCCTAATTCCGTAAGATGTTTAACCTCTGCACTTCCAATCGAGAAATTTCCGGAAGCTTTATTTACATTCTGTTGAAACGATAAGTGGGTTTTGAAGGCACCCAAAGCAGTGAACCCACTGGTTCTGAAGGCAACGCCGGCCAGGGTTTTCCAGTCCTTTACCTGAAATGCGTTCAGCCTGTAATCATTATCCGTGGCTTTTTCCTGGAACAAGCTTACCCTTATTTCCTGATATCGCAGTTCATCAAACCCTTTCTGAAAGCGCTTATTAATGGCAAATCCATGACGATTATACCCGGTTCTTATACTGCTAATAAGCTGTATGTTGAATTCCTCTCCAAATTCTGAAAGCGAAGGAATAGGTTCGGTAAATGAAACAAAGTAAGAAACCGGCTGATCAGGGAAATTGGTCCCAAGCCACATTCCGGCATCCAGGCGGTGTGGGCCATCCTGAAAAGTGCCTTCCACATCCCCCAACACTCGCGCTCCAACCCGAATGCCATCCACGCTGTTGTACCAAAGATCGGGAGCAAATTCCAGCTTATAATTGTCGTCCTGAGCAAAAAGCGCTGCGGGAATTAAAACAAAAAGAAAGGCAATTAAGAAATATCGATTATCCACTCTGGAAGTATTTGAAGGAATTGATCGGTTAAAATGTCGTGTGTCATCTTCATGAGTCTTCGCTGTTCCGGCCAGCTTATGTAAGGCTCCACACCTTCAATACTAACCCATTTATATTCAGAATGTTCGTCATCAAGAGAAATTTCTTCATCTCCGCTCAATTCGGCTGCAAAAGCAGGAATTGTATGAACCGTATCTGATTTGGCCTCATAGAACTGATTTACGGATGGGATAGTCCAGAATTTCAGGGGTGTAAGACCTGTTTCCTCTTTGAGTTCCCGAAGGGCTCCCTCCCAGCTTGCCTCCTCATCTAATACTTTTCCGCCCACCATCCGCCATTGCTTTCCATAAATTTTTTTGGACGACCGCTTAAAGATCAGGAAATGAGGTTGCTCTCCCTCCATCTTGTACGGATATACATCAATGAGCTTTTTCATGGGAAGGTATATGGGGTCAGATTTCGATGTTTTTAACTTCCAGTTCAAGCTTACCGGCCGGCACATCCACTTCTACCGTTTCTCCAATTTCACGTCCCATTAAAGCCTGCCCGATCGGTGATTCAACGGAAATTTTACCCGCGGCAAAATCAGCCTCGTTTGGCGAAACAAGCGTATACTTCATTTCTTTGCCCATCTTCTTATTAAGAATGGTAACCGTTGTAAGTACCCGCACTTTAGAAAGATCAAGTTCACTCTTATCAAGAACACGAGCATTGGCGAGGGCATCCTCAAGCTTGGTAATACGGTCTTCCATATGCCCCTGAGCTTCTTTAGCTGCATCATATTCTGCATTTTCGCTTAGATCTCCTTTTGCGCGGGCCTCAGCTATCTCTTCTGCAATCTCTCGTCGTCCACGGGTTTTAAGATCTTTCAATTCCGCTTCCAATTTGTCGTAACCTTCTTGTGTGAGGTATTGAACTTTGCTCATAATCTCTTTTTTGTTCGGTTTCATTAAATAAAAAAAGCCATCTACCACCGGCAGACGCCTTTCTATTTCTGTTCATCAACAGGCCTAAAATAAGATGTTAACGGATGTATATCCATCACTGTTTTTAATATAACAATTCAAACTATCTTTTCTCTGAACTTATATCAATACGCAATCTTAACAGCTCCCCTCTCGTGTATGGATATACACTTATGAGATTTCACTTAGTCAATCTTCTCCATAAACTACCACTTTTTGTTTAATTCCAAGTGAATTAGTAGCCCATATAATAGCACATACCACTAAAACGGCTCCTAGAAAGAAAGGCGCTCCCGGAAAGTAAAAAGGAGCTGCTTCAGAAGTGAAATACCCAAACAAGTTGGTCATCATAGGCGGGCCAAATATAGCTGAAAAGCTGATCAGGCTGGTTAAGGCTCCCTGCAGTTCGCCCTGTGCATTCTGTGGCACTTCATTTGATATAATACCCTGCAAGGCCGGTGTGGCAAGTCCGCCAACACAAAACGGAAGAATTACTGCGAACATCATCCATCCCTGATTGGCAAAAGCAAAACCCAGAAAACCAAGTACATACATCACCAGTCCGAAATATACTGTTCGATTGTTGCCGAGTTTAGGTATCGCTACTTTAATTAACCCTCCCTGTACGGCCACCACCGAAAGGCCTACCACGCCTAATGAAAGCCCGACCGTCATTTCACTCCAACTGAACTTCTCCATGGTGAAGTATGTCCACGTACTTTGTGTGGCATGATTGGCGACATATACCAAAAAGAACACACCAACCAGACTGGAGATTTTAGGGTATTTCTTTATTTGCTTGAGAGCCCCGAATGGATTGGCACGAGACCAGTCGAAAGGGCGGCGATTTTCTTTAGAAAGGGATTCAGGTAGCACAAAGTATCCATACATCATATTGACTAAAACCAACCCTGCTGCCGCAAAAAACGGAATTCTGGCTCCGTATTCGCCTAAAATACCTCCCACAGAGGGACCAATAATAAACCCTAATCCAAACGCTGCACCGATGAGTCCGAAATCCTGAGATCTTCTTTCTGGCGGACTGATATCCGCAATATATGCACTGGCTGTGGTGTAGCTTGCACCTGTAATTCCGGATATAAATCGCCCAATAAATAACCATATAATGGTAGGGGCGAATCCAAGTAAGATGTAATCAAGGCCGAATCCTAAAAGTGAAAACAACAACACGGGCCTTCGTCCAAATCGATCGCTTAACCCACCTATCACCGGAGCAAACAAAAACTGCGTCGCTGCATAGGTAAACGTAATCCATCCGGCATACAATGAAGCTTCGCTAAGTCCATCCCCGGTAAGTTCCATGATTAGAGCCGGCATTACCGGTATAATGATACCCAGGCCTATTACATCCACCAATACCGTAATAAAAATGAAGATGAGCGCTGCGCTTCTCTTTTGTTTCATGAATTAATGCAATGATGCCTGAACAATGATATTTTGTCCGTGATAGTGTTGGCCTCAAAGTTAAGCAATCATCTTAATGCTATGGGGTTTTTTTACGGATTTAATTTCAACTATTTTTTCTGCTTTGAACAAACTCACCACAAAAGAAATTCTTAAGGAGAACCTCTCCCGAAAGGCTCCCAAAAAACTAACCAACTTAAAAGTACTGGTTCATAACATCCGAAGCCTACATAATGTGGGTTCAATTTTTCGTTCAGCAGATGCATTTGGTGTTTCGGAGATTATTCTTTGCGGTTACTCTCCTACTCCACCCCGGCCCGAAATCAACAAGACGGCAATCGGAGCTGAAGAATTTGTGAATTGGTCGTACATGGAGGAAGGCACAAAGGCTATTCAAAAGCTGAAAAAGCAAGGGTACTGCATAGCAGGACTTGAACAAACCACCGATAGCATTGCTCTGCCTGATTTTGATCCGAAATCACATGATAAAATCTGCATTGTTTTGGGGAATGAAGTTACCGGAATTGATGATGAACTGCTTCCACACATCGATCAGTTCATTGCCATTCCTCAATTTGGGCAAAAGCATTCCCTGAATGTATCGGTTGCCGCCGGAGTAGTTCTGTATGCAATGTTGGAGAAATTGTGGTGAGCAGCCTTTATCTTAGCCATTGATAAAAAATCGTTTTAACAGCTAATTCATGAACGACCCTATAGAATTTTTAAAAAAGCCTCCCGGTTCCTGCAGCAACAACGGGATATGTATGGTGATTTTTCTGTGGAATTGGACCTGAAGTCCGAAAATAAAACTGTACAGGCCAATGAACAGGGTGTTTCGTATGAATCTGAATCGCACAGTCAGCAACTCAATGAAGTTTCCGAGGAAGAGAAACCGGAAGTTGAGGTTCAGAGGTCACAGGAGGAACTCATTGCTGAATGCTCAACTCTTGATGAACTCAAAGATCTTTGTGAGCAAGCTGAAGAACTGAAAACAGACCTTGAAGGTACTAACCTTGTGTTTGGAGTGGGAAATCCGAATGCGGACCTGATGATTGTTGGAGAAGCCCCCGGGTACAACGAGGACCAACAGGGAGAGCCTTTTGTTGGGCAGGCCGGGCAGCTGCTGGATAAGATCATGGCAGCAATACATTTCGAACGGTCGGATATTTACATTGCCAATATACTAAAACATCGTCCACCGGATAACCGCGACCCTGAACCGGAAGAACGTGAACGAAGTCTGCCCTATTTATTAAAACAAATCGAACTTATTGACCCCAAGCTAATTTTATGTGTGGGAAGAATCTCAGCGACTACCCTGCTTGAAAAGGAAACCTCTTTAGGAAAATTGCGCGGCTCGTTCCATGAATACCATGGTCGGGAACTCATGGTTACCTATCATCCTGCGGCGTTACTTTATAATCAAAAATATAAGCGCCCAACCTGGGAAGATGTACAACTGCTCAGAAAAAGATATGACGAGTTGGGAGGCCAACCCTGATTATCAGGATGGAATGGATTCTTTAATTTGGTTGGCTACAACTTCTGAACTATATGGCTTCTGTATGTATTCCTCTACCAAGCCTTTATTAATGGCATCCTTGACCTCATCGCTTTTTTCAAAACCTGACAATATAAAGTAAGGCTTGTCGCTGAAATCGCTTTTTGCTTTTTCTATGAATTCGAGGCCATTCATCTTTGGCATTCTCAAATCAGTAATCACCACTTTAATTTCAGGATGCTCCTCAAGCTTCTGCAGGCCTTCCGGACCTGAAGGTGCCGTGAGAACGTCAAAGTATTTACCCATCAGCCTTCCGAACAAGAACAGGTTAATGTGTTCGTCATCTATATATAATATTTGCGGTTTTGATGACATCCTTACCTTTATTTTTCAGAAAATTTTATTGTTACGATTGTCCCTTTGCCCGGAGTTGAATCATAATGAATTTCACCATTGTGTTCCTCGACAATATTGTAGGCAATTGACAAGCCCAATCCCGTGCCCTTTCCGGGGTCTTTGGTAGTAAAAAACGGGTCAAACAGTTTCTCTTTAACCAGCTCATTAAATCCTTTTCCGGAGTCTTTTACTTCAATATAAATACCCTCTTTGTTAGCCCGGGTTTTTATATTAACAGTTCCTTCTCCTTCAATAGCCTGTATGGCATTCATAATAATGTTGGTGAATAACTGGTACAGTTTACCCGCGTTGCCCTGAATGGTGACTGCCTTCTCACTGTAGTCTTTCGTGATTTCTACTCTGCCTTTGTACTCATTCTTCAGAATAAGCAAACACTCATCAATAATGTTATTGACGTCACAATCCCCTTTGTCAGTTTCATTGGTTCGGCTGAATGAACTTAGGCTTCGGACGATAGACACAATGCGACCAACACCAATTTCAATGGTTTTGAACACTTCCTCAAACACATCTTTCTCTTTGATAACCAGTTTATCGTCTTCCTCTTCCATCATTTGGCCGATGATTTCAGAGGCGGATTTGATGTAATTAACAGGATTATTGATTTCATGAGCTACCCCGGCTGTCAACACTCCCAGGGCGGCCATTTTTTCTTTTTGAATGAGTTTTACCTGGGCCGTTTCTAACTTTTTCAATGTTGTGTTCAGTGAGTCCGTCTTTTCATGCAGTTCTTTATTAACCTGAATCAGTTCTTCATTTTTTGATTTTATCTGCTCGTTTTTCCGGGTAATACTTTTGGTGCGTTCATCTACCATCTCCCTTAGCTTTTTCTGTTTAGTAATTAGATACAGATAGCGTAATCGCAGGGCAGCATATAAAATCGCGGCTATTAAAATCGCTACTATCAGAAAAAACCACCATGTGATATAAAAAGGTTTTGCAATGATGAAACTGTATTCCCTGATTTCACTCCAGTCACTAACTTCATTTCGTGCCTGAACTTCGAATGTATAATCACCGGAATCCAGATTTCTGTAAGTAGCACCCGGATCGCTAAAGTTGTTAGAGAAATTCCATTCTCCTTCTAATCCGGAAAGCCGGTACCGGTAAAAAATCCTGTCGTTATACAGAAAAGAGATTCCTTTAAAATTAAAGGTTAAGGTATTGTTACTTGCCGAAAGTTCAGCCAGGGAATCGGAAATTAATTCATTTCCATTTTCCGTTTTAACTGATGTTAAATACAGGTCCGGAACCTTCTGTTCCGTCATATCTTCATCCTCGTCATAGGCACTCACTCCGAGTTCGGTGCCAATCCAAATATTACCTTCTTTATCCTGTATTAATGCATTTCGGTTAATTTCATTTCCAATCAGCCCTTGCGCTACCGAAAATTGCTCCAGAGCTTGTCCATCCCACTTAAACACTCCATTAAAAGTTCCGATCCAAAGCTGGTCGTTCTTATCTACCAGTAGTGAAAACGCCAAATCATCAAAATCACTGACCTGAAACGGAATAATTCTCTCGCCGTCTAATCTTGCTAATCCGGCAGCTGTACCAAGTATTAAATGGTCGTTCCAATAAACCGCATCATATATATTGTTGTAGTTGATATACTCCGATGTATAATTCTTTATCTCACCATTGCCGAGTATATAAACACCTTTAGTACCGCTTAAAAAAGCAATCTCATCACCTAACCCCTGAATATTCCTGATGTATTGAAAAGGCTCTTTATTTACATTTTCATACTCTGAATTCTGCCCCATTTTATAAATGAATTTCATATCAGAGAAGTATATTGATCCCTTAAAGCTAATGACACTTGTTATATTTTGTTGTGGATTGCCCTCAATCATCCTGACCAACTGTCCATCTTTTAATCTATATAGTCCGGCTGCTCCGGCTGCTAAATAAATAGAACCATCAGCATGTTCCGTTATCTGAAGCACCCTTGCCTGCTCTTCATTATTTGATTTCAAAGAATACTTTCGGGTAACTACTCCATCCTTTAATACATTCAGATAAGATGAATTCGCTAAATAAAGTGTGACATCACTGCTTTCCAAAATAGCGGTCACTTCATTTTCTGCAAGCCCTGAATCTCTGTTATAGCTTTTAAAATTCAGGATATTGAATTTAAAAAGCCCCCTATTATCTACCGACCAAACGTTATTTTCTTTATCCAGGTAAAGCCTGTTGGAGTGAATATTATTTGTGCGCCCCCCTACCTCTAAAGGTGAGCTTCTGCCGGTTTGCCTGCTGAATTGCATAACCTTGGAGCTACTGCTATAAAATATGCGATCTCTGTGATCTACTATTAGAGAGTGGCGGTTGTAAACAGAGTGGTTCTGAATCCCAAGATTTTCTGATAGAAGATTAAATTGCTCTTGTTCAATCTTAGCTAACCAATTAAAACCCAGTATATACAGGGTACTGTCTTTCTTGGTAACCGTCAGAATATCCTCAAAATCTCTAAATAAAGGATCGTACTGGCTTCTTACAATTTCACCGTCTTCCAACTGAAACTGACCCTTTCGGGTATTGATGTAAACAATTTCATCTATTTTTACGGTAGAGTTAATTTCCGGAGTTTCCCATTGGGAAATGAAAGCTTCTCCCATTGTTCAGTATTCGAAGAATAATGGTACACATTCCGTATTCCAGCCAGGGTTATGTTATGATGTTCATTATTTGCTATTACTTCAAAAGAAAAAGCCGTTTGTTTTTTTCCCCAAGCTTCTGGAACGTGAATTTCTCTCCATTCTTCGGAGTCAAAAACCTTAATCACAAATTCAGTATCATTTTTTCCTGCTACCCAAATAAGTCCGTCACTACTTTTTTCAATTTTTGAACTCAGAAAGGTAGGTAGTTGCAGGCTATCTGGAAATACATACCAACTGTGTGCATCATAAGTTGTAACCCCTTTTGAGGTAACAAACCACATCACACTGTTATCAGCCTGTACAACATCATAGATGGCATTGGAAGGTAAACCATCAGCAATAGAATACGTTTTGGCCGGATAGAATTGGGCTGCCAAATTGATTGGTCCAAATACCATCAAACATAAAATTATAAAGCGAAACCAGAAGCTGCTTTTAAATTTCAAACCTAAAGAGAAAACTTGTTAAAGTTGAAAATTTATCGACGAATACATGATGAACTAGGCTACTCTTGAATAGTCCCTGACATAATTTTGGGCTAAATATACAATGTTTAAAATTTATGCATTTCATATTATTACATTTTAATCAAAGCAAAGTTTTGCCATGATTCCAAGCCTGCAAACGAAACGACTGATTCTCCGGCCTTTTACTGAAGATGATCTTGATAATGTGTTTAAGGGGCTATCTAACCCGGATATTATCAAGTATTATGGCATCAGTTTCGAGACCAGGGAATCTGCCAAAGAGCAAATGAAGTGGTTTGCTGATCATGAGAGAAATGAAACCGGAGCCTGGTGGGCTATTTGTTTAAAGGATTCCGGACATTTTATTGGTGCGGGTGGTCTCAATGATATTGAGCACGATCACAAGAAAGCAGAGTTCGGGTTTTGGCTGCTTCCGGAATATTGGGGAAACGGTTTTATGGGTGAAGCTATCCCGGCCATCTTAAACCATGGTTTCGAAAAAATAAACCTTCACCGAATTGAAGGATTTGTTGAAAGCAAAAACACCAACTGTCAAAAAGCTCTCGATAAACTCAACTTTACTTTCGAAGGAACCATGAGGAATGCAGAAATAAAAAATGGCCGTTATATCGATATTGATATCTACTCTAAATTGAGTACCGATTAAACAATTTGAATGTGGATAACCCTGTTCAAAAATTGTTCAAAAAGAATCTCATTTTGCTTTCATATTATAGCTATTTTCGAGATTCGGATTTCAGCAGTACTCTTTAGTTTTCAGCACAAATCATGGCAAAAAAGAACGGATCTTACGGCAATAATTATAAGAACGACGATAAAGTTCTGGAGCAAGGCGGACGTGTTCCTCCCCAGGCCGTAGAAGTTGAAGAAGCCGTTTTGGGTGCCATGCTGATTGAACACGGAGCGGCTACCATTGCTCTCCAAATGTTGAAACCCACCGATTTCTACAAAACTGCTAACCGTCATATTTTTGAGACACTCTCAAATTTGTATGAGCGGGATAATCCACTTGACCTGCTCACTGTTGAAACCGAGCTCAAAGACAACAACCTGTTGGATGCTTGCGGTGGTCCAACCTATTTATCCGACCTTACCCGATCGGTGAGTTCATCTGCCAATATTGAGTATCACGCACAGATCATTATTGAAAAGGCGATCAAACGTAATCTGATTCTAGCCAGCAATGATGTAATCAAAGATGCCTACGACACCACCAGTGATGCATACGATGTGCTGGATACCGCCGAGCAGCGCATTTTTGATCTCTCCAACCAAAAAAGCCGAAGCTCAGCTGTTCCGGTAGAAAAACTTTTGAAAGACACTCTCTCCTACCTGGAAGACCTTCGGGGTAAGGATTATGGAATTACGGGTGTACCGTCGGGACTGGCCGTTGATGACATGACCGCCGGTTGGCAAAATGGTGACCTCGTTATTATTGCCGCCCGACCTTCAATGGGTAAAACGGCTTTTGTATTAACCGCCGCACGTAACGCGGCTATGCATCCCAATGAAAAGCTGCGCACCCCCATTGCTCTTTTTAGTTTAGAGATGTCCAACCAGTCTTTGGTTCAGCGTTTATTAACCATGGAAGCCCGCGTTCGTGCTGATGAAGCCCGAAAAGGTACCCTGAAAGATGAAGACTTCCGAAAGCTGATTGATGCAGCCAGCCGCCTGTTCAGTGCAGAAATTTACATTGATGATACTCCCGGCATCAGCCTGATGGAATTGAGAACCAAATGCCGGCGACTAAAAAGCGAAAAAGGAATAGGACTCATTGTAATTGATTATCTCCAGCTAATGCAGTCTAACGCTAAAGACATCGGAAGTCGTGAGCAGGAAATTGCGTCTATTTCCCGTGGACTGAAAGGACTCGCTAAAGAGCTGGATGTGCCGGTAATTGCACTTTCACAGCTCTCCCGGGCGGTTGAGCAACGTGGCGGAGATAAACGTCCGCAGCTGTCTGACCTTCGGGAGTCCGGTTCTATTGAGCAGGATGCGGATATCGTGATGTTTCTTTACCGGCCTGAATACTACGGCATTACAACTACCGCCGAAGGACAGTCAACAGCCGGTATTGCAGAGGTGATTATAGGAAAGCAGCGTAACGGTCCGGTTGGAAGTAAGATGATGTACTTTGTGAAAGATTACGCCCGATTCGAAAACCTCAGTTCAGCTGATAGTAACGATCCATTTCTTGGAGACGGCGGAAGTAATACCGATGGTGGCGGGAATGACGGCCCTCCTCCTATGCCCCATAGTCCCGCGCCCGATGAAGATGCTCCGTTTTAATTTGCTTAGATCGTGCATCCTTGACTACCAAAATATGTCATTGCACTGGTTCTGCCGCTCTGCTGCGGAACCTAACCAGAGGCTCTGCCTCTAATTCTAGTGAGATTGGATTAAAGTCAAACCTATATGAGGCGGAGCCTTGGAAGGGCATTACGAAGCAGAGCACCGTAACGAGATATACATCCTAATCCTGATTCTGCTTTCTTACGCTCAGGACGACTTCCACTGATGGACTATAAAACCTTGGCAACATCTGATTTCACTTACCTTCAACCGCTTCATCAAAAAGTGGGTCAAAGTCCCTGATCCTCTTCTTCCAATCCAAATGGCGGTTTATATTTTGTAGTGAACTCTTTGGCAGCGATTTCGTTTCTCCATTTAGCAAATCTTTCAGGTGGTGAAATAGATCATCCTCCGTTTCATATAGAACTGGTGCGTGCAAGAGTGGATCGTGTAAACTTTTGGGAATCAGCTCCGGGTAATGCAAAGAGTTGGGAACCAGAGGATGACACCCACAATAAATGGCTTCCATTATGGCCACACAAAAAAACTCATAGCTTGCAGTGGATACCACGATATCGCCGGAGTGCAGCAGCTTGCTGTAATTTTCCTTGTCATCCACATACCCGAAATGAGTTATTTGCTGCCCGAACCGCTGCCAGGCTTTCTCAAATTCTTCCGGCTTTTCATGCTGGGTATCCCCTGCTAAAATCAGGTCAAATTTCAGATCTATATCATTCAGCCGGTTCAGCACTCTGAAAAACATGGCGGGATTACGGTCAAACTGCCAGCGCTGATTCCATACAATCACCGGGTTATCGTTCTTACTTCGGGTATCGGGCTGCTTGTCAAAACTGGAAAGGTCCAGCCCGGGGTGCATAATAATACTCTTCTTCGCAATACGCTCAACGGTATTATATTGATTGGTATCCGGAAACTTATCCAGAAACTTGGGTAAGGCCTCCAGCAAATCATCCAGATGAAATTGAGAGGAGAACAACAGCTTATCCGCCACCAGCATGCTCAGGTAATTGATATAGCAGTAAGTCAGATCTCTGCTCTCACCTTCCGGAATGGGACGGGTAAACTGGTTATCATGCATATACATAATGACCGGCGTGTGAGCAAACCGGGGATTAGTCAGCGCCATGAACGCCGGTAAATTAGTCATGCTGCTGGTAAGCAACAGATCGATATCCTCATCCACGTTCTTGGTCATTTCTGCAAGCGAAACCGAATCGCCGTGCATCCGCCATTTCCATCCCTTATAATTAAGCTTGATAGGGATAATATTATGGCGGGAATGCTTTTCAAGTCCTTTTAAAAAAGCCTTGTGTGAGCCGCTGTAAAAAGGTTCTACCGCCAGAATATTCATGCAAATGGTCTTAATCTTGGGAAAGCGATAAGTATAAGAAATTTATTAATGAACCAAATAAAGAGTGTGTTACGGTATGAACTTGCTTGTACTGATTCGGCCGCTCCGCTGTGTAACCTAAATCATAGGCTCTGCCTATAGTGAGATTGGTATAGTATTAAATGGATGAGGCGGAGCCTCAATGGGGCGTTACGGAGCAGAGCACCATAACGAGATAAACTACCTAAACCTCGACTGTATCTCATCCAGGGGGATATAGCTGATTGTGGGTTTCTTTAGTGGATCCAGGTACGGCTGCTCGCAAGCGAAAAGCTGATCCACAAGTCCTTCCATTTCCTGTTCGGTTAATTTCTTGCCACGAGGGATGGCTGCTTTAGCCGCAAAGGCAATGGCCAGTTTTTCCCGGGCTTCCAGCTTCACTTTCTGTCCCAATTCCTGGTATTGATGCAGCATCGAAATAAGTACCTCTTCCTCATTCCCGATTTCAATATCGGCCGGAACGCCGTTAATCATAGCAGTATTTCCGCTGAGCAGCTGTACGGAAAAACCCATACGCTGAATAATGGAATGGAGTTCTTTAAGGAGCGTATAATCAGATGCGGAAAGCTCCAGAGTCTGGGCAAATAACAACTGCTGGGTACTTGGAAGAGCTTCTTCGGTAGCATTGATCGCCTTTTCAAAGATGATGCGTTTATGAGCCAAATGCTGATCAATAACTGTAAGCCCGGTCCGGGTTTGAGTGAGGATGTACGTGTTATGCAACTGCCAGAACCCTTTTTCCTGGGTTACTTTCTTTTGTTCGTCTTCAGCAGGTTCAAAGTTTTCGGCTTCATCATAATTCGGACTTTTGGTGTGGCCTCCGCCATATAACTGCTCGCTGAAATCTTGTCCCCTTCCTCCAATATTAGAAGAGCGATTATTGATTCGGGATGGAATTTGAAATCCGCCTTCACTTTGTCCGGAGGACCGGGGTTTGTTAAAACTGAAACCTGAATCAAATCCTTTGGACGGATCATCACTCAAAAATGCATCCTGATCCTGCTCAATATTGGGCACCTGAAAATGTTTATTCAGGGCCCGATTAACCACCGACCTGGCAAGCTGAATTACACTTCGCTCATCCTCAAATTTTACTTCCATTTTAGAAGGATGCACATTTACATCTACTTTAGAAGGGTCAATATCGAAAAAGAGCGCATAAAACGGGTATTCATTATTTCGGGTCCATGCATCATACAAACTCAATATCACATGGGTAAGGTACCTGTGCTGAAAAGGCCGGCCGTTCACGAACAAAAACTGCTCCCCCCGACTCTTTTTGGCCAATTTAGGATCGGATGCAAAGCCATGAATTTTTACATAGCTCGTCTCTTCCCCGAACTCAATCAGGCTGGCTTTGTAGGAACTACCGAAAATCTGTGTTACCCGGTCTTTAAGGTCCTGGATTGGTAAATCATAAATAATATCGCCATCAGCTTCTACATAAAAAGCCACATCGGTATTTGCCAGTGCAGCATACTGAATGGTTCGCAGGATATGCCGAAGCTCTGTGACATCTGTTTTCAAAAACTGCCGGCGGGCGGGCACATTAAAAAAGAGATTACGAACGGCAATGGTTGTTCCGTCATCAATGGCGGTGGGTTTTATTTCCCTTTCCTCTCCACCCCAAACTTCAAACTCCCAGCCGTTTTCATCACCGGCTCGTTTGGTCTTAACGGTTACCTGAGATACCGATGCAATGGAAGCCATCGCTTCGCCCCTGAAACCGAGTGTGCGAATTTTAAAAAGATCATCGACCGAATTGATCTTTGAAGTAGCGTGTCGTTCAAAACAGAGAGGCAGGTCCTCTTTACTCATCCCGCACCCGTTGTCGGAAACCTGGATCAAAGTTCGGCCGGCATTTTGGATAAGAATTTTTACCTGATCACCGCCGGCATCAATGGCGTTATCGAGAAGTTCTTTAACTACAGAGGCCGGACGCTGAATTACCTCTCCGGCCGCAATTTTATTACTTATTTCTGGGGGAAGCTGATGTATAATGGAATCGCTAATCCGGGTATCGCTCAATGGTTATCTGTACGTCTTTTAAAGTGAAATTAAATAAACAATAAGGGCAAGGCACGCCGCATAAAAAACCACACGGGTAAATTGTGCCGGTCTTCGTCTTGTATGGGTCTCAAACTTGATTCGTTTTCTGCGCTTTTCTTTTTCATCCTTTTCGGGATCGTAGTAGCGAAACGGGTAATCAAATTTTTTGGGTTTAGGCCGGAAGCCGAACATCGGTCTGATCATAACAACACCTCAATTTTATTGGCTTTGAATGGCTAACGCGGGTGGTTACCAAATCTTATTCAATATACAGAATTTGAAGGGTGAATATCGAACATTCCATCGGGAATAATGAATCTCGCTAAACTGCTTACCGGGTACTTCATTATTTAATGTTCAACATTGAATGCTCGATATTCTTTCGAATGTTCTTTTGCCTCTAAAATTTGTAAACTCCCTGCCCCTTAATTTTTCTTCGGAAACCAGTTTTTCGATCTTCACATTAAATTACTGACCATTAACCATTTATTTAAAAATGAGCACTGATAAAGCCAAGATTTTTTATACCATAACGGATGAAGGACCTTTCTTAGCTACCCATTCTTTCCTCCCTATTATTGAATCATTTACCAAGGCTGCCGGAGTTAATGTAGAGACCAAAGACATTTCTCTTGCAGGACGTATTCTTGCCAACTTCCCCGATTATTTAAAAGAAGGTCAGCAGGTTCCTGATGCGCTTGCAGAGCTTGGAGAGCTGGCTAAGAAACCGGAAGCGAATATCATCAAGCTCCCGAATATCAGTGCTTCTATCCCTCAGTTAGTTGCCGCTATAAAGGAATTGCAGAGTAAGGGTTATGATCTTCCTGATTATCCGGAAAGAACCTCAAACTGAAGAAGAAAAAGAGATTCAAAAACGCTACGATGTAGTAAAAGGAAGTGCAGTTAATCCTGTTCTGCGGGAAGGAAAACTCACACTGCCGGGCTCCTAAGCCTGTTAAAGAGTATGCCCGAAACAATCCCCATTCCATGGGTGAATGGAGTTCTGATTCCAAATCACATGTAGCTACTATGGAAGACCATGATTTTGCTCATTCTGAAAAATCCATCACCCTGTCTGATGCCGATGATGTCCGAATCGAATTTGTTGATTCCAATGATAATGTGCAGGTATTAAAAGAAAGTACGCCACTACAACCGGGTGAAGTGATTGATGCTGCCGCTATGAGTAAAAAAGCCTTGGTTAATTTCCTTGAGAATGAGGTCAAAGATGCCAAAGAAAAAGGCATACTCTTTTCACTGCATATGAAAGCAACCATGATGAAGGTTTCGGACCCGATTATTTTTGGTCATGCCGTAAAAGTGTATTTCAAAGAAGTATTCGAGAAGCATGGTGAAACACTCCGGGAATTGGGTGTAGATCCCAATAATGGTTTTGGTGACCTGGAAGCAAAAATTCAGGAATTACCGGAAGACAAACAGGCAGAGATCAAAGCGGACATACAGAAATGCTATGAAAACGGACCGGACCTGGCGATGGTAAATTCCCACAAAGGAATTACTAATCTCCATGTGCCAAGCGATGTGATTATTGATGCCTCCATGCCGGCCATGATTCGTACATCAGGACAAATGTGGAACAAGAATGACGAGACACAAGATACGAAAGCGGTTATTCCTGAAAGCAGCTATGCCGGTATTTACCAGGAAGTGATTGACTTCTGTAAAGAACACGGCGCTTTCGATCCAACTACGATGGGAAGTGTGCCTAACGTAGGACTAATGGCAAAGAAAGCTGAGGAATACGGCTCTCACGACAAGACATTTGAAATCCCCGGCAGTGGCTCTGTACGAGTTGTCAATAAAGCCGGAGAAACCGTAGTAGAACACCCGGTTGAGGAAGGCGACATCTGGAGAATGTGTCAGACCAAAGACGCTCCCATTAAAGACTGGGTTGGACTTGCTGTTCGCAGAGCACGTGAAACCGGATCTCCCGCTGTTTTCTGGCTGGATGAAAACCGTGAACACGATGCGGAGCTCATCAAAAAAGTAAATGCTTACCTGCCGGAATTTGATACTGAAGGATTAGAGATTCACATAATGTCGCCGGTCAAAGCCATGCGCTATTCTCTGGAGCGGATCAAAGATGGTAAAGACACGATTTCCGTAACCGGAAATGTGCTGCGTGATTACCTCACCGACCTCTTCCCCATTCTTGAAGTGGGAACCAGCGCCAAGATGCTTTCCATCGTTCCCCTTATGAACGGTGGTGGCTTATTTGAAACCGGTGCGGGCGGTTCTGCCCCTAAGCACATCCAGCAGTTTTTGGATGAAGGTCACCTGCGTTGGGATTCCTTAGGTGAGTTCCTTGCTTTAGCCGTATCGCTCGAGCATCTGGGAAAAACCTTCGATAACAACAGAGCCTTGGTTCTTTCAGAAACGCTGGATATAGCCAATACGCAGTACCTCCAAAACGATAAATCACCTTCCCGCAAGGTGAATGAACACGACAACCGTGGCAGCCACTTTTATCTGGCTATGTACTGGGCCCGGGCATTAGCTAACCAAAGCAAAGATTCTGAGCTGGCTGAACGCTTTAAAGCTGTAGCCGATAAGCTTGAAGAGAACGAAACAAAGATCAACGAAGAGTTAATTGCTTCTCAGGGAAGTCCCGAAAAGATTGATGGATATTACTGGCCAAATCGTGAGATTGTTTATGATCGAATGAGACCCAGTGAAACCTTGAATTCAATTATTGGGTCCGTTTAATTTCAAACATACTTAAGTGAAGAGCCCGGTTCTGAAAAGAATCGGGTTTTTTTATTTATGAATGAGAAACATATCAGATTTCGAATTTCTTCTTCAGTACCGGGATCAAATATTTGAGTAGAACTATGATAAATATAAAGACAGCCAACGCTGCCCAAACAGCATATTCTTCATAGGCTTCATAAAAGAACAGCAACTCGTTACCTGCAAAAACGGAAAGCCACACAAAGGTGGGAGTCCATAGCAGTGCTGTTAATCCAAAATAAAGCAGGAAGGTCCAGAAGCCCGTTTTTAGAATACCGGCACTCAGATAAACCGGAAAACGACTACCGGGTATGAATCGACTGAGCACAAGTATCACAGGTCCTTTTTTCTGAAACCACGCTTCTGCACTGTACGCATTCTCCTTTTTCACCATCCACTTAAAAGGCGGGATGTTGAAAATAGCATTTCCCATTAAACGCCCGGCAAAATAGAGGGTGAAATCACCTATGTAAATTCCTGCCGTTGCAGCTATGGCCGCAGGCCAGAAATCAATGAGTCCCTGTGCTGCCATTAAACCCGCCCCAATACAAGCAAGATCTTCGCTCATGAAGGTTGCCAGAATGATCAATAGCATATATAAAACAAGGAGCTCATTTTCCGAATCAGCCTCCACGTTATCCAGGTATGGGACTAATTTCTGGAGACTGTCTTTATTTATATTCTCAGTTTCAGAAAGCTGCTCAGTTGTATCGCTTACCCCAAACTCTTGGTAAACGAAAACATCAGCGTGTTTTGGTATAGCAAAGGCATTAACCGATGTAGCAACCCCAAAGATCAGAAATATGCAGAAATGAATAAGCTTCACGAAAAGAGTTTCTTCATGGAATTAAGAGAATGCAATGGGTGTGAATTCCCGGTTCTGTTTAAGGAATTCATTTTCTGAAATAACGGGCACGAATTGTTCTTCAATATCACTTTTTAATCGTTCAGCTAATAATTTTCGGTCGCTGGCCATAACCTGATCCGAACCAAAGTTAACAACGGCTGTAAAAGACTTAAGTTTCAGCAGGTTGAAGAAATGTACGAAGAACGGAGTATCATCCCACCAGCAAATCGTATCGTAAGCCGGAGCTTCTTCCCGATTCGTTCTGTATGAAACGGCAACGGTTGAAACCGGGAATTCTCGGGAAGCCGGATATTTCAACAATGAAGACCTGAACGGTAATATTTCATATCCGGGGCTGGTAGTGCCTTCAGGAAAGATGATAATACCCTGATTGGTGTTTATATTTTTAGAAATGAGTTTATTAACCCGTGTTATATCCCTTTTTCTGTGCCTATCAATAAATAAAATTCCACACGTCCGGATGATAAAACCGATTAACGGCCATGTTTTTACATCACTTTTAGCCACAAATAAACATCTTAACTGAGAGAAAAGTACAAAAATATCAATATAACTCAGATGGTTAGACACCAATAGAAATGGTGGTTCCGGGGGTTTATTTTTCCCCTCTATTTTTATCCCAATTATCCAACAACAAACTTTTCCCCAGCTTCGAAGAAGATAGCCTCTGCTTTTTTCATAGTTCACCCCAACAACTGAAGCAAAAAGACACAGCATTATCAGGAAATAAAAAAACAGGGTTGAAACCAGAAAACCAGATAACTTTATGATAGCCCGTAGAAAATTCATGAGCAGAAATTAACAATTTCTTTCAGAAAAACAGGGCTTTTTGTCGTGTTGTTTATACTGAATGAATATAGATATCGGCCCCGTTAGATATTTAAACTCTATTACACCTAATTTGGTTAGATTTATGTAATTGAACTGAAACAGAAACCACAAGATACACGCCTGAAGGCTACCGGCCTGATTAGGATTAATTACAATTGTATGCCAGCTTGTGCAGCTTGGATATTTACTTAATTGATATATATTTGTACCATTAAATATGTTGTACTACAAAGAATATAAATCATCTGAAAAGAGAGACTGGGTTGTGTTCGTTCACGGCGCTGGAGGAAGCTCATCCATTTGGTTTAGCCAGTTAAGAGATTTCAAAAAACACTTCAATGTGTTGATGGTAGATTTACGCGGGCATGGTAAATCCAAAGATCTGCTTCAAAAGTATTATGAAGATAACTATTCATTTGAGTTTATAAGTCAGGATATCCTGGATGTGCTGGACCATCTCAATATTGATAAGGCTCACTTTATTGGAGTATCATTGGGAACCATTATCATTCGTACTATTGCCGAGATTGCCCCTACACGCGTTAAATCTTCTATCCTCTGTGGTGCTATCACCCGCTTGAATGTACGCTCCAGGATTCTTGTCTTTGTCGGGCATATGTTTAAGCGGTTTATTCCCTACATGTGGTTATATAAACTGTTTGCGTGGATTATTATGCCTAAGAAACATCACGCTAAATCCAGGAATCTTTTTATCAGGGAAGCGAAGAAATTATATCAAAAAGAGTTTCTAAGGTGGTTTAAGCTTACCAATGAAGTGAACCCACTCCTTCGATATTTCAAAGAAAAAGAGGTTGAATCTCCTATGTTATACGTGATGGGAAGTGAGGACTATATGTTCCTCCCTCCTGTTAAACAAATAGTGGAAAAGCACAAGAATTCAAGCCTAAAGGTTATTGAAAATTGCGGACACGTTTGCAATGTGGAACGACCCGGAGCTTTTAACCGGGTTTCCATCCAATACCTGAAGGCTCACTCCTGAATTTAACCCTTATTCGCTACTTCCGTTAACTCGCTCAGCGTTAGGATTATTTCCATTTCTGAGGGTGAATAACCAAGCTTCACTGTTAAAGCTGTCTCTTATCTCAAGAGTTCGTTCAACGGCTACATTAAAATCGGCAAAGCCTTCGTAAGCTACGTAATTAAAGCGGGTTTCCGGATTAAACAGGATTTGTGTGTTATAGCCTTCTTGTTCGAGTGAAGATTTAAAGTTCTGAGCATTACCCGGAACAAGAAATGAACCGCCAATCACAAAATATTTCAAATCGGAAGTCTCTTCCTGCATAGTCTCCACTTCCTGCTCATTCTGTTGGTACTCCAGATATTCATCCAAATTAAATGCTTTAGGTACTACCACCATTAATTCCGGGTTGTCAACAGGCATGCTTAAATCTTTGGCCAGTTCCTGTTGTTCATCGGTAAGTGCATCCTCTTCTTCGGCGTCCACCGGTTGCTTATCCAAAGCTGTGGTATCAGGCTCAGTCTCTTCCATGTCCGTTTCAACAAGAGTTGAATCATCCATAGCCGGTTGTTCTTCCTGCTCAGCTTCAGCTGTCTCTTCTTCAACAACGGGCATTTCGAATGTCTCAGTAGTAAATACCCGGTCTAAGTCGGTACGCATGTTGTCGCGTGTATTATTTAAAACTTCACGTTTTGTAAGCTTACGTTCTGAAATCCGCTCCGAAACAGGTTTAATCAACTCTGCCTGCACAATGATAATCAGTTCATTTTCGGAATAATCTTTCGAGTTGTACCCAAATAAATACCGAAGACCGAAAAACCAACCCGGTAAGTCTTTAAGAATTGGAACTCCTCTTCGTACTGTAGACTCTTCCGTTCGATATAATCCGGCTACATAAGTTGCTTCCCCATTCAGCAGAATTGCTGAGGTTGTTGCTTCCTGTTTGTTAACAATGGTACTAATTACATCAGGCTGTACGGTAGAACGTTCTACTTCAAGTGACAAATAAATAAAAGAAGTGTCTTCCTGATTTATAATTTCAGGAGTTACAGTAAGAATAGTACCCGTGCTGATAAAGTTATCCGTCACGTTACCTGCAATATCGCGCTGCTTAATAGAGAAATCTTGACCAACCTGGATATTCCCTTCTTCTCCATCCACAACTTTAATGGATGGAGTGGCCAAAACTTTACCAAGGTTATCCGCTTCAAAAGCACTGAATAATGCCTGTACACTTATGCCGGGACCAACTTCTCCCAGATTTACAAGGGCGTTAAAAGCGTTCTGAGAAACACTTGCAGCGTTATAAGAGTTAACAGATACAAACTGATCGTTAAATTCGGTAGCCGGGATGCTTTGATTCGCATCAGCGTCTACAAAATCTCCCAAATTCGCCGGTACATCGCTTGTTAATGTAGACCAGTCAATTCCAATTTCCTGAAGCGCTCTCTTGTTACCTTCAAAAAAGGTAGCATTAATTCGCACTTCCTGAGTTCTGGTTGTAGCTGACGGAGCTTCACCTTGAGCAGCAGCGGAACCGCCTCCGGAAGCCTGCGTTGTAGTACCGGTTGTAGCAGGTTCAGGTTCATTTATTTCATAGAAATCTTCAAACTCTTCCAGCTCAAGGTTGTTAAACCGCATGATGTATTGTAGAGCATCTTTCCAGTGCATTGCGGGTAAAGTAACCCCAATGGTACCACTGTAAGCCGAATTATCAACAATAAACTTGTTCTCAAACTCCTGGGCAAAGGTATTTATGATTTCAATGGCCTCGTTGTAGGTCGTACTTTTGTCGAAGGCGACGATCTCTTCCGGATTGGTGTATTCTTTTAGAGGGTCAACTACCTGAGCATGTACAAACTCAGGCTGTAGTAAACTTACCAAGCCGAAAAGGACTAATGTCAAAAAACCTTTTTTGTAGATTGTTGCTTTCATGGGTTTCATCGCTCTATCTCCAAGGTAACCAATTCCGTGATGCCACCTTTGTTTAGATTAAAAGTAGCGGATTTATTCTTAAGGTCTATAGATTCTAATTCACCAAGGTACACTTCATCTCCTTTTCTAAGTGAATTTATATTTCCTCCCTGATCTACGATAAAAATTCGTGATGCTGTGAGGCCTATTAATCTGCTTTGCTCCACATCAATCAGATTATCGTCATTGGGTGGAATCACTTCCTGTATTAGTGGATAAAATGGGTTGAATGTTGAAACTCGTTCATCCATCGTTAACTGACTGGATAATGCCAGTCCGTCCTGAATGGGTATTCGTTCATAATAACTTTCAATAGTGAAGGTAAAAGTAATATCATTGAGTTCTTCAGGACTAGAACTCGGGGGTGTTAAGGATATCTCAGAAACCTTATTTAAAAGCTGACTGTTCTCAATTTTGTTCACAAAGTTTACAAAGTTAGTGTAGGTTCCATAACCATTAATTTCTGCGTTTACAATACCATACTGGTCCTGGGCAGTAGAGTCCACAAAAACAAAGTCAAAAAACACTTTCGAAGATGTGCTGCTATTACTTATATAATTCAGGTAATCATAAATGTCATCAGGATTGGGAGACTTAAAAAGAGACTTATCAGCGTTCTCAATAATGGATAAGGCCTGCTGATACCGTTGGTTTAATGCCGGAAAAGCATCGCTGGTAGCCTTTTTGCTGTTGAAATCTTTCTGTTTCTCCGTTACTGAAGTCTGAAGTTCCTGTAATTCAGACAACTGAAAAAACTTGATATAAGAAAAAGCCGCACCTACAAATAAGGTAAGTGTTACTAACAAAATGATGGTATTTCGGACCGCGTATGACAATTGACTATTGGTTCCCTTCTATTAATTCTTCAATTCCCTGCACACTCTGTGGCGTGTAGATGCTTTCATCGTCAAAAAATTCTGAGACAACGTAGGTAAAACTGTAAACATCCTGTTCTCTTATCTGATCAGATGTCACATTCAACAGCGTTGCATCTGCAAATAAATCGGCAAGCTCGGCAATTCGCTCCCTGTAAACAGCGTATCCGGTTAATTCAACATCACCATTAGGTAGCGTTGCTGCTGCCGTTAACCATACCGAATTTACATCATCTACCCCACTATTTATACGATCCAGGTTTTTACTCCAGCGTAAGGTTCCCTGATTCAACTCACTTAATAATACAAGCTTAGCCTGAATTTGCTCTAAATCTGAACTAATTTGATTATACCGTTGCACGGTTGGCTCAAGAGATTGAATTTGAGAGTTCAATGTACTCACTTCATTTCTAAGTCGATCTATTTCAGTCGCATTTTGAGTATAGAAGTGGTTAGATACAATAGGGGTCAACAAGATCAATAATAACAGTAAAAACCCATGCCATTGCAGTTTAAAAATCTTCTGACGATCACTTACATAATTCGGTAAGAAAGAGATATTTGGGAAATTGCTTTTCTCAAAACCTGAAGCTGACCACGCTGCACCAATTGCCGTAGTAAAGGCGGGTATGGAGGAAGGATTTATTTCTTCGGAATCGAAAAAATCATCAGAAAACTCAAACTCTGAAACATTTACATCCTGAAAGCGCTCTTCAAAAAACTCAATAGCATCATCTCCAAGCGAATTATTACAGATAATAAGCCGATCAAGATTTGGTACCTCTCCGGTATCAAGCTGGAAAAGAATCTTACTGAATATGGTATTGAGAAATTTTGGATTCTTAATCCCTTCTGTAATAATTGGTGATACGATCCAAAGCTGAGAACCTTTCAGGAAAAGTATCCGACTTGTGGTTTCACCAAACTGAACCACACCGGTGATACTGTTTATTTCGAGCTCATAATTTGCCCGAATTAGCCCTAATAGAAGTATTTCATCAGGTAAAATCTCATTAATGAACAATTTCCCGGAGTACATATCACGGGTCCTGTTCATTAGTTTTAGTAAATCCGGCTCATCGTCAATAGAAGTGAGAAGTAAAGCACCATCTTCTCTTACTGAATAGGAAAAATAGTCTTCTGCTTTAGACACTCCGTGCAGAGCTTCAAGCCGGTCATTAACTATAATCTGAAGATCTTTCTTTTTAGTTTCGGAAAAATCAACATCTTTTAAAATCTGGAAGATCGTTTGTCCGGCAGGGATACTTAAACCAACATCTACTCTTTTGGTGTCTGTAGAGCTTAGAAG
This sequence comes from Gracilimonas sp. BCB1, assembly GCF_040117685.2. Classification (NCBI taxonomy): domain Bacteria; kingdom Pseudomonadati; phylum Balneolota; class Balneolia; order Balneolales; family Balneolaceae; genus Gracilimonas; species Gracilimonas sp. BCB1. The sequence continues at coordinate 165,480 of NZ_JBEDYP020000015.1, forward strand.
GTTATATAATAGCAATTCGTTGGATGCGGCCGCTTCGGTTTCATCAACCATATCAGTATCAACAATCTCATCCGAACCTTCTAAATCATCAAGGTCATCAAAGTCAAGATCATCGAGGTCATCTTCAAAAGCGTCTAAATCTAACTCCTCAGTTTGATCTTCTTCCTCTTCTTCCAGGCCAAATATGACATCCTCGTCATCAAGGCTGTCATCGATACTGTCAAAAACGTCAACTGTTTCTTCTTCCCTGGCTGCTTTGGCTTTCCCTTTCAGACTTTCAACCAGGCGTACTTTGTCAAGACTAACTAAAGAGACCTTTTTGCCGTTTATTTTTATACGGGCAACTTTCAGAAACTCTTCGTCAACAACAATTCCGGTATATGTCTTATTTGATAACATATTCAGCCTTAGTAATTAACTTCACTTAGCAGTTGAACCATTTTAGTTTTGTTGTTGGCGTGATTTAAAGCGTTCTCTTTAGAAATAATGCCATCAGTATATAATCTCTTCAGGTCCTGTTCCATGGTATTCATCCCTTTCTCACTACCCTCCATCAACATCTGATAGATCTCACTGATATTATTATTACGAATAGCGGCCCTTACCGAAGTATTCACCATTAATACTTCTTTGGCTAACACCCGTTTACCATCCAGACTGGGAACTAACTTTTGGCTAACTACACAGGTAAGAACATCTGCCAGCCTTACCCTAACCCTGTTTTGTTCCTCTGTTGGCACCTCACCTAAAATACGCTCAATACTTTCCATAGCTGATGAGGTATGAAGTGTTCCAAACGTTTTGTGACCGGAATCAGTGATTTCCAATGCCGTCATAATAGTTTCGGGGTCACGAAGCTCACCAATTACTATAATATCAGGATCTTGCCTAAGCGCCTGAACTGCCCCTTCCTTAAAAGACTCAACATCCCGGCCTACTTCCCTGTGCCTAACAACTGACTTGATGGGTGTGTGTATCAATTCAACCGGAGAAGCGATAATTACGATGTGAGAGTCAACCGTGCGGTTATTGGCATCAATAACCGTATCCAGAGTTGACGACTTACCGGAACCCGTTATACCGGTGATGAGGGTTAATCCATATTTGTAATACTTTAAACTCAGAGCCTTTGCTACCTCGGTATGTACATTCAGATTTTTGAAAGGTCGTATGGTATTATCAATTTTACGCATGTTGAGCGCTAAGTGCTCCAAATCAAAATACATATCAGCACGAAACCGCTGCTGTTTACCATTACCAAGCTCTATTGAATACGAAAAATCAAGATTTTTGTCTTCAATAAGTTTTTTCCTTTGTGATGGAAGAATAGCATTATGCAGCAATACATTCGTTTCATCCAGTGAGAGGCTTAGAGGTTCTTTGGCCGGCTTTTTATCACCATATATTCTATACCAAACCCTGCCATCACATCCCGGACCGCCTAAATCAATATCAGAAGCATCGTTCTTTAGCATCCTTTTCAGGTAGCCGTCTAATATATCAGAAAGTTTCTCGCGGTGGTCATCCCCAAGGTTATCAACCACATTTCCCAATTGCACATGCCGGTCTATTCCCCTTGAGGTCCGGGGTAATTGCTCAATAACCGGATGAACCAGTTCTGATAGCTTTTCGGATTTTTTGGTTGCCGCCTCCATAATAAAGCCAAATCATTTTGTTGATGACAAATAACAGGATACCTGAAAACGCTTATTGTTACGAAAAAAATTAAAAAAAACTAACAATCCAAGCGTATATGCTTGCGAATTATCAATTTGCCGTACAATAACCTGTTTACAGAGTTACCAATTGGTATCGTTCAATAACCTCTTCTTCAAGTTAAGTAATTGAACATTCATGTTACTTATTTTACGCTGCTGTATTTCGATGATATTTTTTGTAAAGATGTTGAACAGCTTCTCAGGTTTTTTTCTGAAAAAATTAAGGGCTTCATATCGTTCGTATCTTAAAACCACACAATCGCCTTCTGCAGTAACCTTAGCCATTCTATTATTTTTACTGAATAAGAAGGTTTCCCCTAAAAAATTACCTTCCCCCAACGTAGCTAACTGTATGTTATCCTTCCAAATACATACTTTTCCTTCGGCTACTAAATAGGCTGAATTAACATATTCCGACTCGTTCAGGATGATTTCATCAGACAGAAACCTTTCTTCCTTCCCTAACTGAAGGAATTCCAAAACATCTTCATAATGAAAGTTTTTCAGAAGCAACGGAGGTTCTTTCAAAAACTTCTTTATGTAATCGGTCATTAATTCATCGCCGGAATTTGACATCTCGGTACTCATACTAAACCCCTGTGATAGTTACTACTGGCATAACAGCAATATGCATCAAGTTAATATTTAATTTCAAGTTTTCCGCTTATTAATCTTCAATAGTTGCGGCCACAATTTCTTCGATCGTTGAAACACCTTCTTTTACACGCTCCCGGCCAGACCCGCGCAAGGTAAGCATACCCTGTGACATTGCAAGCTCTTTAATAGCTCCTTCATCAATATCGCCACCGGCATCCAGAATCATTTGCTTAATCTCCTTCGAGAAATAAAGTGCTTCATGAATACCTGCACGGCCCTTAAAACCAGTTTGGTTACATTTTTCGCAACCAACCGCCTTATAGAATGTAGTTTCTTCAATTTCTTTATCCGTAAAACCAATGCCTTTGGCCGTCTCGGGATGCGGTGTAAACTTTTCTTTGCAATTGCTACACAGTCTTCTAATCAAACGCTGAGCAACAACCAGGTTTACGGCATTCGCAATCAAAAATGGTTCAACTCCCATCTTAAATAAACGGGAAATCGCACTGGGTGCATCATTGGTGTGAAGGGTTGAAAAGGTTAAGTGACCGGTGTTTGCTAATTTAATAGCAATTTCAGCCGTCTTTAAATCCCTCATCTCACCTACAAGTACAATGTCGGGGTCATGACGCAAAATCCCCCTAATCGACTGATCAAAGGTCATGTGGTTACTGATCTTTAACTGTCTTGCCCCCTCAATAATATACTCTACGGGTTCCTCCACAGTTAAAACATTTTTTGTTGGGTCAATCACATAATACAGGGCGGCTACCAATGTAGTTGACTTACCGCTACCGGTAGGCCCTGTGATAATTACGATACCTGAAGGCTTTTGGATCGATTTTACAAAATTTTCTTTCGCCTGTTTTTGTAACCCAAGCTTATCCAGGTCTCGAATTACATTTCGATCATCCAATACACGAATTACAATTGATTCAAACTTCCGGTCGTATTGTTTTCCAACAATAGGCATAATCGAAACCCTGTATCGAATTCCGACACCATCAATTTGACGCTGAATAAATCCATCCTGAGAAGCATCCCGTTCAAAGCGGTCAACATTACGTGTTTTATCCTTAATTACAGCTGAAATAGCCTCCGGCTTCACATTCTTCTGCTGGTACCAAAGCTGTAATTTACCATCCACCCGAAAACGGATATCTGTAGTGGTTGGAGAGCTGGGAACGATGTGCATATCACTCACTCCCTGGCGAACTGATTCTACCAACATCCCTTCTACCAGTGAGTTAAGCATACTCTGATTGATCTCAGCATCAATCTCTTCTTCGTCAATCTCTTCCTGATTCTTATCTAAATCAGGTTCTTCATAATCGATTTCTTCGAGCAGATCCAGGAACTCATTTTTTTGCTCATAAACTTTAGACAGGATGTCTTCAATCGACTCATATTTGCAATAGACTAATTCTGTTTGCTTGAAATTAATCTTATTGAGTACACTTTGAATGTTAGGATCGGATGGATCAGCCGCAGCAATTACAATGGAATTCTTGGTTTTCTGGTACGGAAGGGCCTTATGGTGTACCAGTTCATCCACAATCTCTTTTGGGAGGTCTTCCAGGTTTTCCTTGATATGATCAAGAACTTCATCCGGAATTTCGTCGACATCTTTCAACACCTCTCTGAAAGCATAGATATTGGCAATTTCTTTCATAATCAGGTGCCTGTTCAGCCCTAAGTCCTGTGAAAGAATTTGACCAAGTCTGCGATTACTCTCCTTAGGTTCTTCAGAGAGGATAGACAGCCCTTTCTGCAACTGATCAGAGGTTATAATCCCTTTATTAACAAGGATATCCCCAATATGTCTGCGTATATTTATTTTTCCCATTTAAAACTCTTAGACACCTGAATTCGGCTGAATTACGGCTGACTCGGAAGAAACGACCGTAATAGCAATCAGCGCAACCATAATAAACATATTGATAAACAAATTAATCATATCAATTACGGATTGCATTTTATAGGTGGTTTGAATTTCGTAATACTCGGCCAGCTGTTTTGCATTTTCTCTTAAAGCACCTGACTCAGCACCCAACCTAAATCTACTTAAAGCGGTATTTGTAAAAACTCCGGTTGCCTCCATCGACTCGATAAGCCCGGCTCCATCCTTTAACATTTTTCGTATGGCCACTTCCTTAATCTGTTTTTCCATGTATTTATTTCGGCACGCTTCAGAAGCCACCTTAATAACCTCTATGTTTTGCCCGGAGCCACTGTAAAGAGTGTAAAATACCCGTGCAAAAATCTCTATACTTGTCTTGTGGAGCAAATCACCCAAAACGGGCAAATGTATAATGTATTTATCTTTGAATAACTGCCCCTTTGGCGTACGGACGAAATATATAAATCCTGCAATAGGTATAACGAATGAAAGCACGATCAATACCCAGTTATCCCGGAGCCAGTAACTCATCTCGAGGGTAGCAGCCGTCATTGGAGGAAGAGCAATATCCATTTCCAGAAACATTTCTGCGGTTGCCGGGAAAATATATCCCACATAAAACAGCACCACCCCAATTACAGCCAATACCGTTACCGCAGGCATCATAAGAGCACGGCGCATATTCTTCTTAAACTCAGCGTCTCGTTCCATAAACTTGGCGGTACTTTCAAATACCAAAGCCATATTACCCGAGGTGGAGGCAACACTTAACATATAAGCTGCAAACTTACCGAATACATCCTCATGCTTCCCATACACCTCTGAACCTTCTTTACCATCCTTCAGGTCCTTCTGGATGGTTTTAATCACCTCTTTCATCCGCTTGTTCTGGGTATCTTCGTACAGTAGGTTCAGAATCTCGTCAAAAGGAAGCTGCTGGCCAAGAAGGTCTGATGAAAGTCTAATAAAAGTAACTACTTCCTGTTGGGGTACTCCGCCCTTAAAATCGAACAGTTTTTTATTGATACTCTTGACTTTATAGCCAAGCTTGACGAGCGCTTTTTCTAATTCTTCTTTGCTGTAAGCTTCCTGTTCACCAGAAACAACCGGTTTACCCGGACGCTGGACTTTATACATGAACATCACTTTCTCATCCACCGACTGGATCTTAAGTCCATTGGTCTTGGAAAGCCTGTCTACCTTTAGCTGAGCTTCTTTCTTATTGTCTGCTTCAAATTCAGTTTGAACTACTTTACCTTTTTGCGAAATCGCTTTTAGCCTGAATTGTGCCATAATGCTAAAATTTACCCTTCTCGGTTCTTAAGACGACGCGTCTGAATTAATATAAATTTGAAATACCGATATCATACATACTATTTACGAAAAACAAGCAATACCGGGTTGCCACTTAATGATGATATATATCCTGATTTGTTACAATAAACTACTTTTTTTTTAGAAATAAGAATAATGTTCCAAAAAGTATATTTGAATTTTTTAAAAATGATATTTCTGTTAATCGGCTCCTTTTAAAGAAACATAAATTGAAGTATCTGGAATCGATAAATACCAATAAAAATTATTTACTGTTTTTTATAAGTCTGCATTCTATCTTGGTCGAAATAATTCAGAATGACGAAGAAGCAAGACGGCAATCCTTACCTAATTATATTTGCTCTCTGGTTACTTGTATTTGCAGCAAGTAGCCAGGTCATGATCATTTCTCCCATCCTACCCCGTATCAGCGAACAGTTGGGAACTCCGTTAGAGATTCTTGGTAATCTGGTTACCGTATATGCAGTAATGGTAGGTATGTTTGCCATCATTATGGGGCCACTGTCCGACAAAATCGGCCGCCGCAAGATTTTATTAATAGGAACCGGTGGTATCTCTTTCTTTCTCTTTCTACATGGTTTGGTTGATACTTTTATAGGACTACTAATTGTCCGGGCTTTGGCAGGCATGGCCGGGGGTGTTTTAAGCGGAGCTGCTGTTGCCTATGTGGGCGATTACTTCCCTTACGAAAAGAGAGGCTGGGCTAATGGTTGGATTATGAGCGGTATCGCTATGGGACAAATATTAGGCATTCCAATAGGAACACTACTCGCTGATTTGTTTGGCTTTCGAATCCCATTTCTCCTTTTTGGTGTGATAATGGCTCTTACCTTTATTCTGATTTTATTCAAAGTTCCACAGCCTAATGTTGAGCTGTCAAAAGACCGGGTTACGTTCAAGGGTTCGGTATCCAAATACTACGATTTACTTAAGCGTAGCGAAGTCCGTGCTGTTGCCTTTGCCTATGTAGTGATGTTTTTGAGTATCTCGGTGTACGTGGTTTACCTGCCTACCTGGCTGGAAAACACTTTCGGTGTTGACGGTAAAGCGATTGCGACACTTTTCTTTGTTGGGGGTGTAGCTAATGTGATTACAGGGCCCATTGCCGGTAAAATATCAGATCGTATCGGCAGGAAAAAAATAATCATTATTTCCTGCCTGGGGCTTTCGGTAGTTATGGGAATCACGACCTATGTTGTTACTGAGTTTTGGATAGCATACCTCATCTTTTTCGCAGCTATGGTTCTCATTGCTATGAGAATCAGTCCTTTTCAGGCGCTCTCCACACAACTTATTAAATCCGACAACAGAGGGTCTTTAATGAGCTTGCTGGTAGCCATCGGTCAGGTAGGATATGGAGTTGGGGGCTCTATAGCAGGCCCGTTTTATGTACAACAGGGGTATGTAAGCAATACACTGATGGGCACCGTTATGATCCTTCTGATGGCCTATGTGGTCTGGAAACACGTTCCCGAACCTGAGCTCAATTCCGGAGAAAAGGATTAAAAGAGCTTCAGATATAGATTCTGCAACGTTGTTCAACTACTTCCCTCCTCTTTCTCATTTATAACGTATTTCTAACTTGAAATGAATTTTATTGTAACTTAGTATCCCCTTAGTTCTCTATAAAAGAAAAAACTATGCGTAAAATATCTCTACTTCTTTGCACGGCTTTATTGATTCAGTTTTTAGTTGGATGTACCGGGAATGACGAGGATACCGTCGTAATCCAAGGTGCGGTTACAAATTCTGTAAACGGAAATTCTATAGCTAATGCGACTGTACAAATTACCAGTCCTCAGGAATTCAGCGACTTTACCCGGACTGATTCTGTTGGTCAATACTCATTTAGCAATATCGATGTTTCTGAACTGACTGACATTACTTTATCAGCTTCAGCAACAGATTACATATCTGATAGCCGAACAGTTCAGGTAGCAGCGGGTGATAATATTACGAATTTCGATTTTGAATTAGATCCTGAAAGTTCAGACAATGGTGGGGATGACGGTGGTGATGATGGCGGGGTAGCAGGCCCTTCTGCAGGAGCTGCGTCTATTATACTTGACAGGATAACAGAAGAAACAATAAACATTGCCGAAACAGGAGGTATAGTGAATACAAGCTTCACATTTCAGGTACAGGATTCATCCGGCAGAAATCTTGACTTGAATAATTCTGAAGATGTCACTTTTTCGATTATATCGGGCCCTAACGGTGGAGAAGGTATTACCCCATTAACAGCAACCACTAATGCCAATGGCCAAGTCACCTCAAACTTATACAGTGGCAATGTAGCAGGTGTTGTACAGATTCAAGCTGAAATTGTACGTGAAGATGTAGGACTTACCATTCGGTCAAGACCAGTAGCTATTACCATCCACGGAGGATTTCCTGACTTAGATCACTTTAGCATTGCTGCAGATAATTATAACTTTGAAGGGTGGTCAATCAACGGAAACAGAAACCCTTTAACTGTAATTCTGGGTGATCAGTTTGGTAACCCTGTCAAACCAGGAACGGCTGTTTATTTTACAACCACCGGTGGAATTATTCAGGGTTCAGGTTCCGGAAATACGAATAATGACGGAGAAGTTACTGTAAACCTTATATCCGGTGATCCTCGCCCAACTGACAATGTTGCTGGAAGTGGAGGACGTGATGGCTATGCTACTATAACAGCAAGAACCATAAATGGAAACAACCAGGAAATTGAAAAGAACGTAATTATTGTATTTTCGACTTCTGGTGCATCCATCTCTGCAAATCCAACAACTTTTGACCTTCAACCTAATGGAGGCGCTAGTTTTACCTACACGGTTACCGACCTTAATGGTAACCCAATGGCAGCTGGAACAGAGATATCGATTGATGGAGGAGACGACATAGAAGTAACCGGAGATACAGATTTTACACTCGGAAACTACTTATATCCCGGACCCGGTGCTACTGAATTCTCATTCTCTATTCGTGATACAGATGAGGAATCTGCAGACCCTGCTGATTTGACTATTAAGATCAGTGTAACTACGCCATCAGGTCAAACCACAACTTATTCGGGTATTTCCGGAACAAGACGAAAAAGTGTTAATTAGATTCTCTTGCTGAATCCATTGCCTGAAGTCCGCCTTAACCAAGGCGGACTTTTTTTGTTTTAAGCCTTTCTTACAATTGTTTTAACCGCTACCTTTGAAACTCATTTATAATCAGGTACAGTTTTCGAATATGGACGCAAAGAATACTTTTGAATACAACAGTGTTAACTACAAAGAGTTTTTGAAGAGATTCAGAAATCTTGGCGATTCTGAGCATACCCTGATTGTATATGCAGGACCTTTTACCACCAACCGGGAAGCTGCCCTTGATGAACTGAAAAGAGAAATCATCGGTGAAGCTGTAATTATTGATCTGGCTGAAGTTGTCACTCCATTTGAAGAAGAAAGTTATGCCAACATTGATGAATGTTTCTCTTCTATTGATGAAAATGCCCCTCTTGTAATCTTTAAAAATGCAGAACAACTGAATGGCGTTTATACCGGTTATACCGGATCTGTAGTCAAGTATGCATCACCCCAGGAAAAGTATTTTCTTAGGAACGTTAGTAAAATTAAAGCTCCTGTAGTTCTTGAGTTTAAAGAATTTGATCAACTGGATCGTATGGTGGTTAGAAAGTCCGACTCGGTTGTACTTTTTAAAGCCCCTTCTTCTTTCATTGAAAAAATGGCCTGGAAAGTACAGAACTGGCATGTTCACGGCTCTCACTTTCTTTCCCCTCGTCCTCACTAGTATATGACCGAAATACAGCCAGAAACTGCCCCAAATTCAATCTGGGAAGACATTAAAGCCTCTCTGGCTGGAACGGAACTCGACTTTACCAAAGGTAGTATCGGCCGGGCTATTCTGATTCTATCCATCCCTATGGTTCTGGAGATGATGATGGAATCGATTTTTGCTGTAGTCGATATCTTCTTTGTATCTAAACTTGGTGCAGATGCCGTAGCAGCTGTTGGTATCACCGAATCGGTTCTTACTCTTGTGTATGCTATAGCCATAGGATTTAGTATGGCTACCACTGCCATTATTTCGCGGAGAATCGGGGAAAAGAATAAAGATGACGCGGCCAGATCAGCGGTTCAGGCTATTTTTGTTTGCCTCATTATTTCTGCTCCTATTTCCTTAACAGGGATATTCTATGCAGAAGAAATTTTGCAGCTTATGGGAGCCAATGAAAATATAGCCACTCATCTCTCCTCCTATACGGCCATCATGTTAGGCGGGAACCTGGTTATCATGTTTCTGTTTGTGATCAACTCCATTTTTCGGGGTGCCGGTGATCCCGCCATAGCAATGAGGGTTTTGTGGATTGCCAATGGTATCAATATCGTTCTGGATCCACTACTCATATTTGGCTATGGGCCCTTTCCTGAACTTGGAATTGCAGGGGCAGCAGTAGCAACTACTATTGGCCGGGGAATCGGTGTCTGTTATCAATTCTACCGCCTGTTTGATGGGAAAGGACGTATTATCATCCTACGAAAACACATCTCCATCCAAACAGAAATTCTCAAAAGAATGATTCGTGTCTCAATTGGAGGAATTGGTCAATTTCTGATTGCCACCGCAAGCTGGGTTGGTCTGGTTCGGATTATAGCGGAGTTCGGCAGTATCGCTCTGGCCGGTTATACCATTGCCATACGTATCCTCGTGTTTTCCATTCTTCCCTCCTGGGGCATGAGTAACGCCGCAGCAACTCTTGTTGGACAAAATCTGGGGGCTAATCAACCCGAACGAGCAGAGAAATCGACCTGGATATCTGCCATCATCAATATGATATTTTTAGGGCTGGTTGGCGTTTGCTTCCTGATATTCGCCGAAAACCTTGTGAGTATTTTCACCGATGATGCAGCCATCATCAAAATCGGTTCCAAATGCCTTCGTATTATGAGTTACGGTTATTTGGCGTATGCTTTTGGAATGGTGATTATACAGGCCTTTAATGGTGCCGGCGATACGAAAACCCCGACCCTCATCAACCTTATTTGCTTCTGGCTTATCGAAATACCCCTTGCTTACTTCCTGGCTATTACACTTGAATGGAACGAAGAAGGCGTTTTTTACTCTATAGTAGTTGCGGAATCACTATTGGGCGTAATAGGCTTTATATTGTTCCGACGCGGAAATTGGAAAAAAACCAAAGTATAGAATGAAAGTTAGTGTAAAAATGGAAACAGCAGGACGAAGAGGAAAGCAGGTTTCTGTTATTAGAGGAATCACACACAACCCTCAGGTAATCGAAGATTTAGAGAAGAAACTAAAAACCCAGCTGGGTACCGGAGGAACTATAAAAGGCAAAACAATTGAAATCCAGGGAGATCATGTAAATCGAATCAAAAAAATCCTGGAAAAAGAAGGCTACGAAGTTAAATAGGTGTTTTAGGTTTTAGGTAATAGGCTTTAGGTGTTAGGGGATTTCTAACACCTAACACCTTGTCACTAAAACCTAAAACCTGCTTACCTACAATTTCACTTTACTTTCCTGGCGTGGATCCAGATCATAGAGAGAGGATGCCGTAGCCTGAATAGTCTTATACCATTCGTTTCCAAACTTATCGTTAATGGTGTAGAAATCAGCAAAATCAGGCTTTCGGATGGTCATTTTCCACTCCTGAGTCTTCGATTTAAAGGTAGGATCTACATGAAGAAGCTCATGATACAGCATCATCTCCTTGGTTTCATTATCAAGCATATCCCATAGCTCACCGGATATTTCAATCAGGTAGTCATTACCTGAGTAATGCTTTACTTCACGGCTGGCTTTCATACACTTGGCTGCACGCTGCTTGGAGAGATTTGGATACACAAGAAAATAGCCGATCTCAGCCGGACCAAATTCAAGTTTGTGCTTTTCTATAACTTTTTTGGCAATGGCCTCCACCTCCGGAGACTCCATAAGTTGCTTTGTTGAATGAATAGTTGCTTCAGCTTGTAAAAAATCGTTCTCTGGCATGAATAGTTAAAATATCTATAATTAAAGTTATGATTTAGGAATCATCACAGATGTAGCAACAATAGAATATTCTTTCTGAGGTCCTTCTATTGCTTCAGTATCTTCCCCGGCATCTTCAGCATAATGCTTAGCCTGCTCTTCGGAAAGCTCCTTTACGGTAAATGTACCAACTAACTTAACGGTTTTTCCCTGAGAGTCGGTAGGGATAAAAAACCCATAATCCTTGAAGGTAATCCGAGCTGAGTAACCGTCCTGATTAGCCACGAAAAAGCAGCCTTTCTTTTGGCACACTTTAGCTACTTCAGTTTCTACCGTTACTTCCTTTCCGGAAAGCTCTTTTTCAGACTCAATTAATGACACAAGTGATGTCGCTTCGTTCCACTGCTCCACTTCCAAGCCAAACACTTCATATGCTTCTGTTTCCTGAACAGGCTCTGAAAGTCGGATTACTTCCGCTTCCTGTGCGAACATTGAAGTGGATAACAGCATGAATAATACGGGTACAAATATCTTTTTCATTTTCTCTTTCTTTGTTTTTTTGAGGAGCTCAAACATACAAAGTTTAGGACCAATATTGCACCTCAATGAACTTTTTAATCCATGTTTTTCTGCTCCGTTTCACAATAGTAAATCTTTCGGCCACCGGTCTCCATTACCTGTATTTCCTTACCGCACTTATAGCATGGTTTACCGGCTCTTCCGTAGGCATAATGCCGGTATTGTTTACGGGAAGCTCCCTCCTCTTTTAACGCTTTAACCAAATCATCGGGAGTGGTAAGTCCACCGGTTCGGTAAGATCGGCGTGATAGCTCCAAAGAATTCTTTGCCAAAGCCCTAATTTGATCTTCAGTACAGTCTTTAGGCCTGAATTCCGAATTTACACCCGAACAGAATAAAACCTCACTGCGGAGATAGTTTCCAAGTCCGCTTAAAAATCCCTGATCTAAAAGCAGTGTGGAAAGCTTTCTGTTTTTAAATGTACTGCTTTTATATCGCTGTAGAACTTGTTCATATGTTGTATCAGGGTGAACAACATCCGGTCCAAGTTTTTTATATACGGATGATTCTCCACCTCGTCATCCTCAAGCATCTCTATTTCAGAGGCAGAATATAAAAAGGCGGATGAATCAGACGTATGTATCGCAACCCTCAGCGACCGATTTGTGTCGGGCTCATTCCCATCCTTACTAATCATCCACTTTCCGTAGAGCTGGTTATGGGAATAGAGATTCAGATTGTTCCCGAATGCCGTAACAATGGCTTTTCCTCTCGGCGTGATGGAATCTATTTTTAAACCCTTTAGCTGTAGCTCAAATGGTTTAAGCTCATCAAAAGCAAAGAACACCTCCTCGATTTCTTTCCCTGCAATGGCGTCACTGATTTTATCTGCTGCTCTCCAAATTTCCGGTCCTTCTGGCATGATTTCGTTTTTATTCGTTATTCGTTATTCGTTATTCGTTATTCGTTATTCGTTGGTCGTTGCCACATAAAAAGTTTGGTTAATGACTCGGAAGTCCATACAATCAACAGCAAAAAACCGTTCATGAAATCTTTTTTGGCCATAATTTCAGGATTTGCAGGATTCCTCTTTTTTGAAGGATTTGCCCGGCTTATCATCACTTTTTATCACCGGGTTGATTTCCAGTTTTATGGTATTTCACACTTTCCTTCTACCGTTTGGGTTGTTGTAATACTGCTATCTGTACTTACCAGTACCTGGCTTGTCTCTATGCTTATCCTCACGGTAACCAATAAAGATTCTCTCCTTCATGCTGTAATTTTTGGAGGAGTCCTGATTGGGTGGAGAGCTATGGAATTCTATAATTCTTATCAATCTGAACCATTATGGTATTTTGGAATCGTTATACTACTACATCTATCAGGCATCTTTCTTGCCTATCAATTATATACCAAACAACATGAGATTACTGATCCTTCTTAGTGCTCTTTTGCTGGTAAACGGATGCTCCGAAATGGCTGACATTCAACTTCAGGAAATATCTACTGTTTCCGGGGAAAACAGCTCTCTTCCCTCTTTATACACCGATAATACGGGCATCGTGTTTATGAGCTGGGTTGAAGAAAGAGGCAATATCGCTGAGTTACATTTTGCTACATTCAAGAATAACACCTGGTCTGAACCTTCTGTTATATCAGCTGATTCAACCTGGTTCTTAAACTGGGCCGATTATCCTTCCATAATTGGACATAATGGACAACCCATGGCTGCTCACTGGCTTAATAAGAAACCCGGCGGAACATATGCTTACGATGTTAACATCTCAGCTTATACTCATCAATGGTCTGAGAGAATCATACCTCATCAGGATAAAACCCCAACCGAACATGGATTCGTAAGTATGCTTCCCGCTTCCGATTCCACCTTCATGATGGTATGGTTAGACGGTCGAAAAACAGCCGGAAGAGAACATCATGAGTATGCGGATATAAGCAAAGCTATGACCCTCAGAGGCGCAATAATTGACCAAAATGGTCAAATCAAAGAAAAATTTCTTATCGATGATGCAGTTTGTGACTGTTGCAATACCTCCTTAGCAAAAACAGATAACGGGTTTATAGTCACTTACCGTAACCGCACGGAAGATGAAATTCGAGATATTTATTCCTCAATTTTCAGAGATGGAAGCTGGAGCGAACCTAAGCCTGTGCATAATGATAATTGGAAAATAGCTGCCTGTCCCGTTAACGGCCCGGCGGTTGGAGTTCAAAATGAAGTTGTAGCAACAAGTTGGTTTACCGGTGCAAACGGAGAGAGTAAATTACAATTAGGCATTTCGAATAATCATGGAACCGATTTCGATACGGTAATTTCAGTAGATGATCAAAATGCGATAGGAAGAACGGATTTATTAATAAGTGATGGCAAAATCTGGGTGAGCTGGCTTTCATCTGTTAATAATTACGGAAAGCTAAATCTTGCTTCTTATTCTCTGGATGGTAACCCATTAAATCAATATTCTATTCCAAATATCTCCAAAGAAAGAAGTACCGGGTTTCCTCAGCTCGTTAGTTCTGAAAATAGTCTTCTTATAGCCTTTACCGATGTTTCCGAAGAAAGTAAACGAATCCGAATGTTTGAATTGAAATAGTTAATGAATTCAACTTTATGAATCTGAAAGCTTTTTTAGTCCCTGTAGTTACCTTATTTCTGCTTAATGGTTGTGAACCCTCTGAAGCCCCCGCTTCTCAGTCAGATAACACATTTCAGACCATCTTAACCGATAGTACTTTAAACCAATGGAGCGGCAAAGAAGGTTATTGGACATTTGAAAACGGAGTGTTGACTGGTGAAACCACACCAAATACGATTCTGATAGAGAATACTTTTTTTATCTGGGATGGTGATACCGGTCATGATTTTGAATTAAAGGCCGACTTCAGGATTTCGGAAAGAGGAAATAGTGGCATTAATTACTACAGCAAACCTGTGAAAGCAAAGGAATTTATGCTCAGCGGATACCAGGCAGACTTAGATGGTTCGCATAATTATACGGGGAATGTGTACGAAGAAAGAGGGAGAGCCACCCTGGCAAATCGAGGGGAAATTGTAAATATATCGGAAGGCAATTTTTCAGAGGTTTTGGCCAAAACCGGAACACAGGAATCGTTGTTTTCAAAAATTGATACAACCGAAAACGGCTGGAACAAATATCATATAATCGCACGAGGAAACTCCATCATTCATTTAGTAAACGGTCAGATTATGACCATTCTGCTGAATGATGACGGGGCAAAATCAACCACTAACAAATTGGGATTTCAACTACACCTTGGCCCTCCCATGAAAGTGGAGTTCCGAAATATCCGGTTGAAGAAATTATAAACACTATTTGTACTTTAGCCAGTACATCATCAGGAATTTTACTCTTTACTACCTTTGCATGCATATCATTAACAGACGAATTAGCAGTATATCTCTCATCATAATTTCAGCCACTTTTTTATGGATTACAGGCTGCAACTCATCCCAAAACCAGGATCAGGAACAAACTCAACCAACGATGAGTCAGCAAGATCCGGGCAGTACTGACATTCAAACATTACCGGGATTTGAAGCACAATTGCTTTATGAAGTGCCAAGAGGAAGTTATGGCACCTGGATTGCCCTTACGGTAGATAGCCAGGGACGCTTGATTGCTTCCGACCAAAGTAATAAAGGTATGTACCGTGTTACCATAAATGAAACGGAAGGTAAGCCCGAGGTAAACATCGAGGAGGTTACAATCCCGCTTTCAGGAGTAAACGGGTTTGCATGGAAAAACTGGGACTTATACGCCAACGTTGGAGGCAAAGGAATTTTCAAAATGAGTGATGAACGCGGGGATGACCAGTTTGACGTACTGGAATTTCTTGGTGGTCCGGCCAAACTGGCTGAGCATGGAAATCACAGCGTTGTCAATACCGCTACAGATGATGACTTATATGTAATTAATGGAAACTATACTCCCAAGCCTGAACTTAACTCCAGCAGATTACCGAATTGGGATGAGGATTTATTGCTTCCACGAATGTGGGATATCAGAGGCAATGCCCGCGGTATTTATGCGCCCGGAGGCTACATAGCCAAAATTAATCCTGATGCTTCTAAATGGGAGATGTTCAGTATTGGATATAGAAATCCATACGATGCAGCTGTAAATCCACATGGTGAGTTGTTTACGTTTGATTCCGATATGGAATGGGATTTAGGTATGCCGTGGTATCGCCCGACAAGGCTTATCCACGTCACAAGTGGCAGCGACTATGGCTGGCGAAGTGGCAGTGGGAAATGGAAAGAATATTATGAAGACAGTCTTCCTCCTACCCTTAATACAGGTCGGGGTTCACCCACCGGAATACTCTTTGGTACCGGTGCCCAATTCCCCGCTAAGTATCAGCATGCTTTGTTTGCTCTGGATTGGCTTTATGGAACTATTTATGCCTTTCACCTTACTCCTGATGGAGCAACGTATAGAGCCGAAGCCGAAAAATTTCTATCCGGCAATGCGCTGCCATTAACCGACGCAGTTATCGGTAAAGACGGTGCTTTGTATTTCATTATTGGAGGCAGGTCAAATGTCACCAAACTATATCGTGTGGTTTATACCGGAGACCAGTCAACCGAACCTGCTCCCTATCCCGATAATGCAGTATCGAAAGAAGCCCGACAAATTCGAAGGAATTTGGAAAAGTATCATGGAGTATCTGATCCAAATGCCCTCCCGAAAGCCTGGCCTTACCTTGATTCTGATCATCAATTTATACGCTATGCAGCTCGAATGGCGGTGGAATCACAACCCGTGAATCTTTGGGCTAATAAAGCACTGAGTGAAAATGCGCCCTGGGCTAAGATTAATGGAATTATTGCTTTGGCAAGATCAAATTCTCAACAGTACAGAGAAGAAGCTATCAACACATTGATTGAAACGAATCTGAACTCTTTCACCACAGAACAGACCTTAGGATATTTAAGGGCTCTGTCTCTGGTGTTCATGCGTCTTGGAGACCCGGTTGACTCACAAAAAGAACTTGTAACTGATAAATTACAGCAACTCCTTCCCTCAGAAGATCCAAGAGTTAATACCGAATTAATCCGGCTATTGGTTTACCTGAAAGATGCGAGAGTCATTGAAAAAGCCCTGGCTTTGATTGAGAACCCCAAACCCATAGACTCCAAGCCCAACTGGATCGGTGTCTTAGATCATCCGGATGGAACCATCGAGAAGATGCAGGAAAATCCTCCTCCCGTTCAGGAAATAGAGTATTTATTCATACTTCGGAATCTTAGAGATGGATGGACTATTGAACAAAGAAGGGAATATTTCACTTTTATTAATGAAGCATCCGGAAAAATGGGTGGTTCGAGTTATGCGGGATATTTAAGAAAAATAAGAGACGATGCATTGAGCAATGCCTCCAAAGAAGAACACGATGCGGTAGCAGATATTACAGGTGTGAGCTTAATTACAGAGCCGGGTTTTGAGATTGTACAACCTGAAGGCCCCGGCAGAGACTGGACCGTAAATGAAGCAGTTGTTACGGTAGCAGATCATTTACGGAACGTAATTTCGAAAATGGCAGAAATGCCTTTTTTGCTACAGGTTGTGCATCCTGTCATCGATTTAATGGCTATGGGGGTAATATAGGTCCTGATCTAAGCACTATTGGCCTCAGATCTTCTGTTGATGTTTTGCTGGAAGACATCATTAACCCTGGCTCACTTATTTCGGATCAGTACAGCAGCTCCGAAGTAAAACTGAAAAATGGGGATTTGGTATCAGGACTTGTTATAGAGCAAACAGATTCCTTGAAAATATATACCAGAAATCCCGACCAACCTCCTGTGGTTGTGAGTAAAGAACAGGTACAATCGATTGGACCTTCAAGTATATCTCAGATGCCGGCTAATTTGCTAAACCCTCTTAACGAAGAAGAACTCAGAGATTTAGTAGCCTATTTACGTTCCGGTGGAAATCCTGACAGTAAGTTGTTTAAGAAATAATTAGTCGGTCAAATACCGAGCTATCTTTGAACCCAGACAGTAGAATCAGCATAAACTATGACCTCTAATACCATGTCGGTATTGGCAGGTCTTCCGGTTAACCGGAAAGAAGAATGGGTTCTGTCGGAAATGGTATAGGTACCGTGTCCATTTTCGCTTTCGAGGTAGAGGTCCTTAAGAGTTACATCCGAAAAAGAATTTTGACCGCCACCCTGAATCTCTGGTCGCTCGAAGTAAGCGACAGACCTACCTATGGCCTCATACATTCCTTGTAATGTAGCCGACCTGTTAGGATTAAGCTCTCCCTTTGAGAATGTATTGTAAGCTACAGAAACAGTAATCGCCACAAGTACGGTTACTAATATGACAAGCAGTAATTCCCTTTTTCCCATTTTGACCTCCGAATAAAATAAGAGTGGAGTAAAAAAAATGGCTCCCTTTCAGGAGCCATTTTAAACTTATGATATAGATACGAATCTATTAGTCATTTTCAACCCAAGTAATACCACCTGGTCCGATATCAGCTTGAAGCGGTCCGTTTCCGGTAGCAGAGCTAACAGAAGAAGTAACCGGTCCGTCGATACGGCTTGCAGGATAAGCGGTAATTTGGAATGTAGTATCAGTAGCACCCGGTGCAGAGAAAGTATATACACCGTTAGCATTAACAGCTGTCAAACCGCCATTAGCGATTTCATCAGCCGGGAAAGCAACTGTATTGAAGGTAATACCTTCCCAGTCACCGCCGCCGCCGCCAAGCATCTCAGGCTTCATGAAATAGCCCTGAGCTGAAGAAGCGAAAGTAGCAATATCCTGACGAACTGCGTCAAGGTTAGCTGAATCAGCAGCTGATCCGAATGTGTTAATAGCCACAACCGTCGCAATACCTACGATGATTGTTACGAGAATTACGAGAAGTAATTGTTGTTGACCCATGATGATCTCCTATTGTAGTGTTGTTTTGTGTTTGTTAAACTGTTTTCAATTTATCTGATGCAAATTTTAGTAATAACTACATCAAAGTAAATTAGAAATTATTTAGTGTTGTTTGGTTTTTTCTTGATCACAAGAGTGATCTCTTTTTCAATTGTTACAAAACTTAATTAAAAAATTTTAATATTCGCAGAAAAAATTATTGTATTGATTCATTTTCTGCCATGCTTATGTAAGCACGGATCAATCTACGAAATAAAAATCAGGTTGGATGTACATTAAGGAAGTTTTAATACTATTGTTAGCCGATTTTTACCCTTTACCCCCTCCGGTGTTAAACCTCTTAGCTTGAATAAATATCATTGCCGTAACCCTGGCAGGGTTATTCGGTTATTCAGGCATCATGGCTTGAGACCGGGAGGTGAGTATAAAAATGATCACATCGGTGGCACCTCTCCCCCCTGTGGCATTACTGTAATTTCTTCTGCCACACTTCTGCTGCTTAACTCCGAAAGGGTTACGATCAGCCTTCCTACATCCTCGGGGTCAATAAGTTTATTAGGGTCTATTTCAACTTCATGCCAGGATGTTGAATACGTTTGACCAAGGTTAATGGCCGTTACAGCTATGTTTGAACCCATCAGTTCTTTCCTGAGAGAGCGTGTGTACCCCAATAAAGCATGTTTCGACATAGAGTATGCCCCACTGTCTTTTAAACCCTTCAAAGCTCCCACAGAGCTTATATTCACAACTAATCCTCTCTTTCTGCTTTTCAACTCCGGCAAAACAGCCTTTGTAAGGTTAAATGCACCGGCTGCATTAATCTCAAACTGAGATACAAACTCCTCATGGGATGTGTCTACCAGTTTTTTAAATAAGAAGGAACCGGCATTATTAATCAGAATGCCCGGATTCAGCTTTCCAAAATCAATCTCTCCTATTTTAACATCATTGGTAATATCGAGAGTTAGAATCTCAACCTTTGAAGCACCTTCACCAATACACTCCTTTTTGGCCTCGGTTAATTCTTGCTCATTTCGGGCGATTAAGACAAGCGGATGATTTGTTTTTCGGGCAAATACCCTGGCTATCGAAAGGCCGATTCCTTTACTACCCCCTGTAATTATTACCGATTGGTCGCTAAATGCCATCGTATGATTATGGTACTTTTAAAAATTTATGAGTCTGAAGACTGATACCCCATTCCGGATTTTCCTTCACATAGTCCACAATCAAGTCTATAGACTTCGGGGTGTCCCACTCCGGCTGGAGCAACAATTTTGTTCCTTCCGGGCATTTTGCTGCATTTTCCTCCGCCCACTTCAGGTCTTTGTTTGTAAGAACAACTACCTTTAATTCATCTACATATGCAAATACTTCTCCGGTAGGTTTTTTGAACCGTTTGGGAGAAAGGGTGATCCAATCCAATTGCCCGGATAAGGGAGATGACCCACTGGTCTCAATATGAACCTGTAATCCGGCCGATTTCAACCCAAGGGTAAGCGGCAGCAGATCATGCAATAGGGGTTCTCCACCAGTAATCACAACGAATGGTGCTTCACTTTCTTTAGCAGCTTCCACCAATTCGCGGACCGAAAATTTCGGATGTCCTTCTTCTTCCCAACTTTCTTTCACGTCACACCACCAGCAATTAACATCACAACCGGCTGTACGGATAAAATATGAAGCTCGGCCTGTATGTGCTCCTTCTCCCTGAATGGTATAAAAATGCTCCATTATCGGGTACTCAACATCCATGAAGTCTCTATCACCGGTAAGCCATTCGGTATGGTTTTCTGTTTTAAACATCTTTATCAGTGTACTCTACCCAGCTGGTTTCCGTTTCCCAAACCGTAACGGTTAGCTCAATATCTCCGGGGATGCGGCTTTTGGTTTCTTTATGGATGAACTCAGCAATCCGTTCAGCCGTAGTGTTTTCGGGCATCAATTCATTTAGAAAGCCATGATCAAACCCACCCTTTTCTGAGTCTTTGGCTGCCCACTTCAGTTCTTTGAAGTCGCAAACCATATCAGGGGTTTCCAAATATTGGGAAGGATTCAGTTTGTTGGATTTAGCGGTCATCATCACTCTGTAAGAATGCCCGTGCATTCTTCCGCATTTCCCATCATATCCTTCAATAAAATGGGCAGCATCAAATTTAAACTCAGTATGTAGCGTCCAGGTTGGCATTATATAGTCTGTATTTTTGATATCATTTACTGCGATATCATTCAATAAAAAAAGCCACGTTGTGGCGTGGCTTAAAATTACGGGATTTTCAGTAAAATTACTTAGTCCGCTTTATGGTACATCCAAGTGATCGGGTTTCCTTAGTGCTGACCTCAGTTCCGCTTATCATCTGGTTGATAGCATCTTCTGCATAGGTTGACTCCACGGAATTCGCGTCATTAGCGTTATCATCTATTGCACCATGATAAACCAATGTTAAGTTCTCATCAAAAAGAAAAATCTCCGGTGTGCGCGTTGCCCCGAATGCATCCGCAATTACATGATTCTCATCCAGAGCATAAGGAAATTCATAATCCTGCTTCTGAGCCCGTTTTCTCATGTCTTCCATCGATTCCCCACGGTTCCTAATGCGTTCATTGGGATTCAGAGCAATCATTCCGATATCATTAGCCGCTGCAAGCGCGGCCAGGCCGTTGTACCGGTCCTCCCATTTAGCCACCCAGGGACACGTATTGCAAGAGAACATCACAAGTAGACCCTTATCTCCGGCTACACCTGAAAGTGTCAGTGTTCGTCCAGATGTATCTTCAACTTCCTGGTTTATCTGGGGAGCTTTGTCGCCAATTTCGAGGCTATTGTTTGTCTGAGTTTGAGCAAAAGCTGTTAAAACCAACACTGCCGATAATCCCAGTATGAGTTTTGTCAATTTAATCATGGCTTAATCCTCATTAATAACATTAAGTAATTCTGATTCAAAAGTCTCCAGTTCGGCTTTTCCTTCCCATGAAACCGTGACCTCACCTTGTCTATTATACACAATGGTAAAGGGAAGTGCACCCGTCCAATCATTAGAAATGGTTGTTATAAACTCATTATCCTTCCCCACTTTAAAATAGGTTTCAAAATCGACCCCTTGTTTTTTCAGAAATGCTTCTGCTTCATCGCGTGCCTCTCTGAAATCACCGGAAACAAAAATCAGTTTAAACTGACCCTCATATTTCTCATTAAGCTCCATCAAATAGGGGAATTCTTCAATACAGGGGGCGCACCAGGTCGCCCAGAAATTCATCAATACCGGCTTCTCGCCTTTATACTCTTCCACCTTGGCCATAACCTGATCAGCTGTGGCATCCACTAAAATTTCATCTCCTGAAAAGGACAGACTCATTGTTAGTAAAAGAATACTGCTTATGATTGTCTTCATACGATATCAGATAACTCCATGGGGTTCCAAAAATGGTTCTCCATATCAACGGTATAATCTTTTTTAAATTGAACTCCCTCCTGCTGGAGTCGTTCTCTCATGGTATCACCTTCAAAGTGAGCGCGACCCGTAAGCTGCCCCAACCGGTTTAATACACGGTGTGCCGGCAAATCATATCCTAAATCATAGCTCTGGTAGTTATTCATTGCATAACCTACCATACGTGCTCCGGACTCTACCCCAAGATAGCGGGCTATGGCACCATATGAAGTTACTTTCCCCTTGGGGATTTGAGCTACCACTTCATACACTCGTTCGTAAAAGTCAGCGGTTTTATCCGAACTCACGATAATAACTTTCTTATTTCTTCAAGAGAAGCTGTTTCACCGTTCTTGCGAATGGAAATTTTAACAGCCTCAATTCCCAGTGTTTTATATAAAGAAAGCAGTTCGGGTACATTTTTCAAACTCTCCACATGTTGTTTTACCGTTTTTAAATCACCACGTGCTATGGGGCCGGTTAAAGCTTCGGTTACACCCAGCTCTTTTACATTCCGGAGGGTGTTTTCCATCAAGGGTGTGATGGCTTTGAGAGCCGTTTCTTCAGGCACGTTTCCCAGTGCAGAAATTTTTGATACCAGTTCAGCCAACACTACCAGGTAATTAGAAGCTACCACAGCGGAAGCATGAAGTAATGGCTTAGCTTTCGGTTCCACCCTAAACATATGAGCTTTAATGCTATCGGTCAGTTTCTCAAGGCTTAGCATGGCAGCCTCATCCCCCTCAACATCAAACCAGGTGTTTTCGAATGTGTATGTTTTTGGGGTGATGGCTTTCATGGGGTGAAATGAAGCTATGGAAGCTCCTGACTTGCTTAGCGGTGCCAACACCCCCGATGCATGAACGCCTGAACAGTGAACTACATTTCTGCCGTTCAAATCAGTATATCTTTCAGATAACTGTGTAGCCACACTTTCAATAGCGTCATCAGAAACGGTTAAAAAAATCAGTTCCCCGAGCTTGTTTTCATTATTTGGAAGACCCTTACTGAAATAGGTATCCGGGTATTTTTTGATCAGATCTGGATCAATTTCCGAACGGTTAAAAACTGAGAGTACTTCATATCCTGATTTAGTCAGCACATTCAGTAGTGCCGAACCCACATTTCCCAATCCGATAATGGTGATGCGGGGTTTTTTCATAATCAGGCCATTTGGACTTCGGTTCGCTTGGCATATCCACAGATATGGGTAGCAGATTCAATGTGATCCAGAAACTCAACATCATACCCCCAGGATCGGGCAACCAAAATACCACTCATAAATGCCCGGGCACCTTTCACGGTTTTCTCGTTACTGTTCAGGTAGTGCATTAAGCCTGATTCTTTGTTATTCACGACAAGCGTTCGGAGCTTTTCAAGCTCTTCCGGACTTGAAGCCGGTACATCACAGCAATACACGATAAGGGCGTTTCTGTTGAGCAGAAGTTCATCCAATGTATAAGCGAGTTCACGAATGATTGCCGGGTCATAATCGCCAATTTGTAAGCTCACCACTTCGAAGTCAGAGAAACAAGACTGCAAAATGGGAAGCTGGGTGTAGAGGCTCATTTCTTTACTGTAGCCTTCATCAGCTATGAAAAAGTCGTCTTCTTCGTCACAAAATTCATTTCTCAGAAAATCATTAACCGGTACTTCCCCAAACCGGGTTTCGAATACTTTATTCGAAGGCATGGCCAGTTTTTTCTGCAGGTGGCCTGTATAAGATTCAATGACAACTACCGTATCAAAGGTTTGATCGACGACGGTTTTATAGGTTGTGCAAAGTTCCCCGAAGTTGTGCTCACCGATGTTGTTTGGAACAAAAAGCATCCGTACATGCTCGGCACTGGTGTTTAAGTGCTTCGCATTTTTAACATGTTCCTGGATCTGATGCTGCGTTAGGCTCTGTACATCCATAATTGTGTGCTGATGATATTTCGTTTGTATAAACAAAAAAGCCCGGAGATACCTTCCCTGCTTTCGGGAGAAACGATATTTCCGAGCTTTTAGTCAAATATGTTTGCTTTGATAAGCTAATGCTATCTGATGATTCGTTAGCCTGAAACTACAAATTTCAAATAATTTATCATTGTTAAATCTTACAGAAAATCGGTTTTTCTGATTTTTTATGATGGTGAGGTCGTTCAGGTTGGTTCTCAGTCCGGTACCCAGGCATTTAACGGCTGCTTCTTTAATTGTCCACAGTTTCACCGGCTGTTCTGATACCAGTGTTTCCAGTTCCTCATCATTCAATATTCTTTTTACTACTGCCGGATTTATTTCCCGGTCTGCAAGTTCAACATCCAGTCCAATATTTTTTGAGAGCGAAAGTGCACAATATACTTTTTCCGGAGAGTGTGAAAAGCTGACATATATAAGTTCATTTTCATGTTGAGCATACGGCTTCCCCATCTCTTCTTTTACCAGGCTTACCTCGTCCGGGGCAATGTTTAAACTATGGATCAAATGCCTGAAAAGGTGACGAGCCGTCAGATACTCAGCTTTTCTTTTGTCACTGGCAAACCCCTGATACTCTTCCAATTCTTCCTTGCTCAGAATATGTGCAGAATAAGAAGCATTAATTTCAGCTTCCCCGAGTAGTACATCATCCGGCCAATAGTCAATGTGTTTGGTCTCCAATCTTTTCATGGAGCAAGTATAAGAATTTTTAGAGGAAGGAGACTGTAATTAGCAATCTAAGATCAGCAAAAAATGGCGGAGAGGGAGGGATTCGAAATAATTCAACAACCTTCGGTTTATCATTAATGACACCACTAAATCTATATAAACTTTACTCTATATGAAAGTGGTCACCAGAATATAAGCCTCTCTCCTATGTCCTGATAAAACTAAAGTTAGTTGTTGTTTCGAGCGTAATCAGTTAGATTCCGATCGAACTAAAACGAGAAAGTAATCGGGGTTCTCATCCGCTTTCGGGAAAGCAAAAATACGGAGAGCGAGGGATTCGAACCCCCGGAGACCGCGAAGTATATATGGAACATACAAAAAAATATTGGCTTTTTTACCTAATCGTCTTAGCAATTATTATAGTATTTGGCTCTTATACAATCAAGTTTTACGATACAACTTGGACAAACAATATCTCACTTTGGGGAAGTTTTGGAGACTATTTAGGAGGTACTTTTGGAGTTATTATAAACTTGCTTGCTGTAATTCTGATTTATTTAACATTTAGAGACCAACAAAACTTTATAAAATCCCAAAGAAAAAATAACATTCTAAATGTTATCTCAACTTCTATTGATCAAAAAGAAAAAAAGTTAGAAAAGATTGAATACAAAAAATTCTCTGATATCAAGAATTCTACAAGTAGAAGTAACCCAAAGTTCCTTGGAAGTGACGCGCTAAACAACATGCTAAAAGATTTGCACTTATTCTTGGTGGAAAAGAAAGGGGAATATGATAACAAGAGTGATCTTAGAGATGATTCATATATGTATACAATATTTTATTCTCTGCAACTTGTAATACCTTTTTTAAAAACCGTTAAAAATGCTTTTTCAATAATAAAAATGTCGGGTCTTAACACAGAGACACAGAAGTTTCTGGTAGATTTTTATAGTGCTTCATTATCAAATAATGAAATCTTTCTGATTTATCTTGTTTCAAAACACCATTATGATACCTTCGGAGAAAAAGACACATATGGATTTAATGGATTATATAATATTTGCGATGAGTTCAATTTGTTTGATGAAATTGAAAAGGATTATTATGAAAACATTTTAAATAGAGCCTAAAATTTGGTTTTAAGTTGTTGAAGTTCATTATTAACTGAATTAGAAGATATCCTCGCATAATGCTCTGTAGAACTCCGTGAGCTATGGCCCATTAAAATCTGAACCACTTCCATAGGTACTCCTTTATTAAGTGTTACCGTGGTAGCAAATGTATGGCGAGCCACATGAAAAGTGAGCTTCTTTTTTAATCGAGCTAAATCGGCAATCTCTTTCAGGTAGGCATTACAATTCTGATTACTGGTAACGGGTAGTACTACATCATCATACTTTGGGTTTTGCTTCTCATACTTCCGATAAATCTTCATCGCTGGTGGAAGCAGGATTAACCGTACAGGTTCTTTTGTTTTTGTTCGTCGGGTATTAATCCATATCTCTCCATCCTCTTCCCGTAGATTCTTGTAGGTCAGGTTTTTTAAATCCTTATAGCTGAGTCCGGTAAAACAGGAAAAGACAAAAAAGTCTTTCACTTTTTGGAGACGGTTGATACCCTTTAAATCGACTTCTTGAATAGCCTTGAGTTCTTCATCGGTCAAGAATGTTGGGATTTTCTTCTTTTCTCTCCTTTTATAGTTCACGAATGGATTTTTATCAATCCAGCCGTTATTGAAACCTTTGAGTACGATCTTCTTAATTCCGTCCAGATATTTAAGGGCCGTGTTATGGCTCAGATCAAACTCTGACTTCAAATGACTCTCTAAGTCTTGAATAAACGCCAGATTGATCTCCCGCATTGGTACATCACCCTGACCTTTCTCCTGCCAGATAAAATCTTCGAGGCATTCCTTGATGCGTTCATACTTTGTGTAAGTGGCTTCAGCGTATTCCGTGCCTACCAGCTTTTTAATCTGCCGGTTATGTACTTCGAACTCTTCGATGATCTTACGTACTTCGATCTTCTTGCCCGTTACAATATCCCGAATCTCTTTAGCCGTTATGAGTTTATCCTGAAGCAACAACTGATTGTAGGCTTTTAACGCCTTCACCTTAATTACATCCAAGTAATTGTTGACTTCTTCTAAATACTCCGTGCTTTCAGAAGTCTTTTGCTTCTTATTAACCCAGTCTTTCGGTTTGACCTTGCGTTTCGTTGAGAACTCAACCCTGTCTCCTTCTACTTCAATTCTGGCGTAGATTGGGCAAGTACCGTCTTTGCGCATTTTATTTTTTCTGATAATGTAGGATAAGCTATAATTACTCATGTGCTGGTGACCATTTTCGTGAATGTTAAATGGTCATCAATGAGTTCACCTGAGAGTTGTTAGAAGTAGTTTACCAACTCCCGTTAAACCAAGAAAAGCAAAAAATGGCGGAGAGGGAGGGATTCGAACCCTCGGTACCCCGGAAGGGGCACACTCGCTTTCCAGGCGAGCCCGTTCGACCGCTCTGGCACCTCTCCGTTTGAAAATAGATGAAAAGCCTTATCGAAGGGCGCCTAAGATAGAAGTATTTATAGCCTATTTCAACGTATTTAGAAGCCAATATTAAAACTATTTTCCACATAGGTTTTAACCGGCCTTCCGTTGTCTTTAGCCGGGGTAAACCGCCATTTGGCAGCCGCCTGTAATACAGCTTCCATTATTCCATAGCCAATTTGGTTTACCTCCTCGTAATTTCCGCTTCCGTCATACACTCTGATTTCTGAGATATAGTAGTCTTCTACCTGCCCTTTTGTGCCTACTAAAAAGGTAACCTTTACCCGGGCTTTTATATTTGCACGTTGGGCGGCATCCGGAACCGTAGGTTCTACAATCCGAACCAGGCCGGCCGGCTGTTCAGGGCTTCCAACGAATTCACCCTCCCCTTGTGCCTCAGAAAATCCCTCTTCCCCGTCTGCATCATATTTTGTGAGCAAATCATCAAAGTCAGGGAAATCAATTTCTTGCTCTATCACTTCATCGTTGGGTACCGGAACGGGAACTTGTGGTCTGGGCGGGGCAGCCGGTGCCGAAGTCTGTTTAGTGATGATAGAATTCTCCACATAAATAACTTCATCGGTGAAGGTATCTTCGTATTCTTTAGGGAGACTTTCGGGGATGGGCCAGAATTTTAATAAGCCAATGATCAGTAATTCCGCACATATCAGTGATAACATGAACCGGTGTTCATGTTTGAATTCACCATAATAGATGTCGCGGAACTTATCGATCAAGTACGTTTGAGTTCGGTTAACTGTTGTTGCATAAGCAATCGTGTGTGGTCTTTTAGTTCCCTCATGTCTTCAAAATCAGAAGGATCGAGAGAGTCAAGTACCTTAAGCCGGAAGTGAACTTTCGGATTCAGGTTCTTAGAACCGGACGGCATAGCGTCGAAACCACCATCAATTACCATGGGCTGTAACTTAAAACCATATTCCCTGGCAAGAAGAAACGGCCCGTTCTTGAACGGTTTAAGTTCCCCATCCATTGTGCGGGTTCCCTCCGGAAAAATCATAACCGGCACCAAGTCTTTCAATGGCTCCACTAAATTATCGAGCTTTTTGAGTGCTGTTTTGCTGGATCGGTTGATCGTAAGATGCCCGGTAAGCCAAACCAGCCAGCCCATAACCGGAATATAGGTGAGGCTCTTCTTGGAAACCCATTTCATTTTCCAGGGCAAGTGATAGATAAAAGCCATATCCAAAAAGCTCTGATGGTTTGATACAAAAATGGTGGGCTCGGATGGATCGTACTTTTCTGTGTCTTCAAACTCCATTTTCCAGCCCTGGCTGGCTTTCATCATGCACCTGGCCATTAGTGAAAGCGTGAAGTTCGGGGCTTTCCTGTATTTATCGAATGGAAATGTAACTA
The DNA here is from genome assembly GCF_040117685.2 of Gracilimonas sp. BCB1. Taxonomy (NCBI): domain Bacteria; kingdom Pseudomonadati; phylum Balneolota; class Balneolia; order Balneolales; family Balneolaceae; genus Gracilimonas; species Gracilimonas sp. BCB1. Next base: position 194,450 of record NZ_JBEDYP020000015.1, read on the forward strand.
TAAAGACTGCCAGTATGATCACAAAGAAAACAAGAAACAACAGCGAAAAATAACTGAATACCCAGATGCTAAATAGCCGTCTCATCATTTTTCATTAATACCTAATAGTGCTTTTCTGACAAAGCCGCCGTTTTTCTTTAATAGTTTTTTGGCTTCCTCCAGGTTTAAGCCACCCAAAGCCATCAGCAAGGCCGTTTTCACGTGCCCATTAGCTTCATCTAACAGAGATTCCGCTTTTTCGTAATCAACTTCTGAGAATATCATTAGAATGCGTTTAGCCCGCTCTTCCAGTTTCTTATTAGAAAGCATCAGATCAACCATCACATTCTCATAAATCTTCCCCTGCCTGATCATCGCACCGGTGGTAATCATATTGAGCACCATTTTCTGAGCCGTTCCGCTTTTCATACGCGTACTTCCCATAATTACTTCCGGCCCAACGGGTACATCAATCAGGTAATCCACGTCAAGATCTATTTGCTCGGCCGGAACCGTAGTTACCAAAATGGTTTTGCATCCGCGTTTGGCTGCTTCTTTAATGGCACCATGAACATATGGGGTTCGGCCACTTGCGGCCAGTCCGCACACTATATCGGGCGGTGCAACCTTGGCTTCTTCAACGGCTTCAGCGCCAATTTCCTCAGAATCTTCTGCTCCTTCCTGTGCTACAAACATAGCGGCTTCTCCACCGGCTATAAATCCTTCAACCTGCTCAGGTGGAGTTCCGAATGTAGGCGGACATTTCTGCCGCGTCAAGTACCCCAAGCCTTCCGCTGGTTCCTGCACCAAAATAAAGTAAGCGCCCCCCATTTGAAAAGCATCGCTCACCAACTCAATGACTTCCGCAATCACATCAACCTTCTTTTCTACCTGAAGGGCCACCTTCTGGTCTTCAGCATTTATCAATCGGGCAATTTCACCGGCTGAGGCTAAATCAATTTCGAGTGTTGAAGAATTTCTTTTCTCTGTAGCTAAGCTTTCGAGTTTCTTGAATAGTTTTTTCTTCTCTTCTGTAGAATTCAATGTCTTAATTTCCTTTTCTGTTTTTCCACCAAAGGGCTGGCTCTCCTACTCCGTTCTGCAACAAAGTTTGGCTCTCCGGTTCTGATTGGTTTTTGAATTTTAGCAGCGATGCTGCCAATGCTATATCCTCAGCAGGCTGCTCTTCCTGCATGTCTTCCGGCTTAAAGTGATCTTTCACGAAATGAGTATCATATTTTGCTTCGATAAAGGCCGGATGTTTGAGGGTAAATTCACAGAACGGAATGGTAGTTCTGCAACCGGCAATCTCATATTCATCCAGTGCACGAAGCATTCGTTTCCTGGCAATTTCGCGATCCGGGCCGTGCACACTCAATTTGGAAATCATGGGGTCATAATTGATCGTAATTTGTTGCCCCTCTTCCACTCCGGCATCCACACGAATTCCCGATCCGGTTGGAGCACGGTGCTTTTTCAGAAGCCCGGTACTCGGCAGGAAGTTATCAGCAGGATCTTCTGCATAAATCCTGCACTCGATGGCGTGGCCGTTTATTGCTAAGTCTGCCTGTTTGATGGGAAGTTCTTTTCCTTCGGCTACCAGAATCTGAAGTGCCACTAAATCCACACCGGTAATCATTTCTGTAACCGGATGCTCTACCTGAAGCCTTGTATTCATTTCAAGGAAGTAGAAATTGAAGTGTTTATCTACCAAAAACTCTATGGTTCCGGCCCCCACATAATCCACGGCTTTGGCAGCTCCAATAGCAGCTTCGGCCATGTCAGCTCTAAGCTCATCTGTTAATAATGCACAAGGTGCTTCTTCAATTACTTTTTGGTGACGTCGCTGAACCGAGCACTCCCGGTCATATACATGGAGAACGTTTCCATGAGTGTCGGCCATAATCTGAAACTCCACATGCCGCGGTTCTTCTAAATATTTTTCTATGTAGATACGGTCGTCCCCGAATGCATTTCGGGCTTCCGATTTTGCAGCTTTAATGCTGGCCTCAAACTCTTCTTTTTTGTGGACAATACGCATTCCTTTTCCACCACCACCGGCAGCAGCTTTTACAAGAATCGGGTAACCGATGTCATCAGCTACACTTCGGGCTTCTTCAATGTCTTTTAGTTCACTTTTCAGTCCGGGAGGTGTAGGGATACCGGCTTTTGTGACCAGCTCCCGTGCGGCTGTCTTGTCTCCCATCAGGCGAATAGCTTTGGGTTCCGGTCCAATGAAAATGATGTTTTCTTTTTTACAGCGTTCAGCAAATGCAGCGTTTTCGCTCAGAAATCCATACCCGGGGTGAACGGCATCTGCCCCGGTCTGTTTTACGGCATCCACAATTTTATCGATCACCAGATAACTTTCGGAAGAAGCTGCTTCTCCTATAAATACTGATTCGTCTGCATGTAACACGTGGGGCGAGTGTGCATCGGGACGAGAATAAACCGCCACCGTTTTTATGCCAAGTTCTTTACAGGTATGAATTACCCGAAGTGCAATTTCTCCACGATTAGCTACCAGTACTTTCTTAATATCCGCCATAAAATCCTGTTTACTTTTTGCCTAATAATAGGGCTTTACGGAAAGATTCTCCAAGCAAAAAGCAGATTTTAACCGGCTGTTTTTAAATCAAAGAAAGCCTTGGGTAAAATGGAAAGTTTTTCGGTGTAATTAAGATAGGCGCGATGATCAAACACATTATAATCGTTCTCCTCAATTTTGTCGAGTATCCGGCCATAGTTGTGACGAGCTAGATATACCGGTAACCGGCTGTCTCTCGAGAGCAAAGCAATTCCTTTATCAGCTTGAGTATAATATTCCCGGGCTCGCTCAATCTGGAATTCCATCAGGCTCTTAAACTTTGCATCCACAGAATAAGAGAATAGTTCCTCTTCCTCTATCCCGTATTCCTGTAGCTCATTTTGCGGTATGTATATACGGCCGCGGCGCAAGTCTTCCCCAATATCACGTAATATGTTGGTAAGCTGCATGGCAATACCGAGTTCAACCGCGTAATCCAAAGCTTTGTTATCCACATAGCCGAATACTTCGCTGGTCATCAACCCTACAACCGATGCCACCTTGTAGGAATAATCATAAACTTCCTCAAAATCCTTGAATCGGCTTTTTACCAAATCTGTCTTTACCCCATCCATCAGCAGAAAAGGAAGGTCCATTGAGATTTTATATTTCCTGAGGGTATCAGAAAATGCGATAAGTATGGGATCATCTACAATCCGGCCTTCATATACATCGATCAGTCGTTGCTTGAAAGTCTCCAGCTTTTCATCAACCAGATCAACCGCGATTTTCCGGTTATGAACCAAATCTTCGGCTTCGTCCACCAGGTCATCGAGGTATCGGCAGAGTCCGTAGATTGCGAAAATTCCCCGTTGCTTTTCGTTAGGCAGGAATCGTGTTGCCATATAGAAAGTCTTGGCATACTTTTTTGTGATGCTCCTGCAATGAGAATAAGCTTCCTTGAGCAGATCATCCTGCAAATCATCTATCACCGATTTGTGAAAAGATGTTCGCTCGTAAAGCGGACGAATTACATAATATGGTATGCGGAAGATATTGGTAATCATAATAATTTCTTTCTCATTTGCTAAAGCTTTAATTAGTCGGAAAAAGTTCCCGTGTCTGTCAGATAATTAACGGTTGAACTCTATAACATTTAGAAAAGAAGATGTTTATACTTCAGACTTCTATTTGTTTATATTCGGATAATTTCTAGCTACTATCTTTTAAGTTCACGAGTAAATACTGCTAAATAATTGAGATGCAATGAATAAAAAAGTCACCATTTATGATGTTGCCAAACGTGCGGAGGTTGCGATATCTACCGTTTCGAGGGTGCTTAACGGTTCTGAGAATGTCTCGAAAGTAACGAAAGAGAAAGTTGAGAAGGCAATTGATGACCTCAATTTTCGCCCACAGGTTAATGCCCGTAAACTTGCCAGTAAGGAACCGCAGATGCTTGCCATTGCCGTTCCCTCGTTTACCACACCTTACTTTAATGAAGTATTGAAAGGCGTTAAAGATGAGATCAAGAAAATGGATCTCGATATCATCATGTATAACACCGGTTCCAAACAACCCGAAGAAGCCGTTCAAAACTTTTTTGACCGTGGTACAGCCGATGCGGCTATCCTGCTTTCTATCGATGTGAGCGAAAAGGTACACAAACTTATTCAGGCTACCCGAACACCGGCAGTATTGGTGAATGCCTCACACGCCTCCTACGACTATTTTATGCTGAATGACTATCGCGGAGGGTATCTGGCCGGAGAACATCTGGTGAAGCAAGGCTTTGAGGAGCTGGGAATGATTACCAGTGTGGTTGAGTCGAGAGCATCTCTTCAACGCATTCAGGGATTTAAAGACGCTCTGAAAAACTATAAGATGAAAATCGATAATTCTTTATTCAAGAGTGGCGATTCTACAAAGCACGGTGGGTTTACTGAAGAATCCGGCTTCGAGGCTATCTACAAATTTGATAAACAGGGTAAATTTCCGGATGCTATTTTCTGCTCTAATGACACTCAAGCTGTGGGTGCCATCTATGCCCTATCAAAACTGGGGATGAAAGTTCCTGATGATGTGGCTATCATGGGGTACGACAACATCAAACTAAGTAAATACCTTGACTTGACGACCATTGATCAAAAAATGTATACCATTGGCGTACAGGCTACCAAGCGATTGGCAGAGATCATCAAAAAACCGGGTGATGGGTTATACCAGACTACCATAGATCCGGTGTTGGTTAAACGAGGTTCAACAGAAAATAAAAAGGCATAATACGTTGAGTTCTGATTTTACTACCCACGAAGCCCTGGAACATTGCATTACTCATACAGATGTACCCGCTCTTCCCGAACCCTATAAAGGCAAGGTTCGCGAAGTATATCCTTTAGATAATGATCGTCTTGGAATTGTGGTAACCGACCGGATTTCGGCTTTCGATCACATAATGAGGCAAGCCATTCCTTTTAAAGGACAAATTCTGAATCAGCTTGCCGCTTTTTCATTCGAGAAAGTGAAAGATATTGTGGCCACCCATATCATTGATGTTCTCCACCCCAATGTGACGATCGCCAAAAAATGTGAAACGGTTCCCATAGAAGTAGTTGTACGTGCATACCTAACCGGCCATGCATGGAGAGTGTATAAATCAGATGAACGAACCCTCTGCGGAGTTGAAATGCCGGATGGACTTAATGAGCATGATAAATTTCCCTCCCCCATTTTAACTCCGGCAACCAAAGCCCTGGAAGGTCACGACGAAGACATTTCAGAAGAAGAAATCCTTTCCCGTAAAATCGTTGAGCCGGCTCTCTGGAATGAAATTAAAGAGGCAGCATTCCGGCTTTTTGAACGGGGCACCAAAGTTGCAGCCGAGCAAGGACTTATACTCGTGGATACCAAATACGAGTTCGGATTATATAAGGGCGAGCTTACGTTGATTGATGAAGTACACACCACCGACTCCTCCCGGTATTTCTATAAAGACGGTTATGAAGAACGCCAGGCCAAAGGAGAAGGACAGAAACAGCTGTCCAAAGAATTTCTGCGGGAATGGCTGATGAAGCACGACTTTCAGGGACTGGAAGGACAAACCCTGCCTGACCTTCCCGATGAATTTCGTATGGAAGTGTATAACCGCTATGCTGAACTGTTCGAAATGTTGACCGGGAATAAATTTAAACCGGTGTTGGAGAAGAACTTCAACAAGACATTGGGGGAGATTCTGAGATGAACCTACCCGTTAATATTGTTGAGAAGTTTAAGCTATTCGATGAATACTGGACTCCCAAAATAGTTGGAGAACTGAACGATCAGTATATTAAACTGGCCAAGCTGAAAGGCGAATTTGTATGGCACAGCCATGAACAGGAAGACGAGTTATTTTATATTGTTAAGGGAGAGCTCAAGCTCAAATTCAGAGGGAAAAAAGAAGTAGTTCTCAAAGAGGGTGAAATGTATATTGTGCCGGCGGGTGTCGAGCACTTCCCTATTGCTGAGCATGAATGCTGGGTATTGTTAATCGAGCCAAAATCAACGCTGCATACCGGCACCACTCAGGCAGAAGGCACAGTGGCTGTTGAGGATCAGGAGTGGATTTGATTGAGACAAATCAATAAGTGATCAAAACAACTCTTTAGCCACCTCATACACCGAAGTTGATTTCCCCATGGAATAATAATGAAGGCTGGGAACACCAAACTCCATCAGTTCTTTGGACTGCTGAACGGTCCACTCAATGCCAACCTGCACCACCTCTTCTTTGGTTTTACACTCTTCGATGGCTTTGGAAAGCTCCATCGGCAGATCCACATGAAAAAGCTGAGGAAGTATGGTGAGCTGTTTTTTTGAAGTGATAGGTTTCAGCCCCGGAATAATGGGCAAAGTAATTCCTGCTTGCCTGCATTTTTCCACAAAATCGAAATAGCACTTGTTATCGAAGAACATTTGGGTAACAATGTAATCTCCCCCGATTTCCTGTTTCAGTTTCAGGTATTTTAAATCGGTTTGCATGTTTGGGGCGGCGAAGTGCTTCTCCGGGTAACCGGCTACACCAATACAAAAATCAGATGGCTTGGCGTTTTCCAGTTCTTCATCCAAATAAATCCCCTTATTCAAATCCACTACCTGCTCTATTAATTCCGATGCATAAGCATGTCCTCCCGGCTCCGGTTTAAACTCCCGCTCGGGCTTTCGGGTATCTCCCTGGATGAGAAGCACATTGTCAATTCCCAGAAAATTCAGGTCTATCAGTGCATTCTCGGTGTCCTCTTTGGTGAAGCCTCCACAGATGATATGAGGCACCGCATCCACATTGTAATGATTTTGAATGGCGGCACATATTCCTACCGTTCCGGGGCGTTTTCTTACTGTTTTACGCTCTAAAAGCCCGTTTTCCCGCTTCTTGTATACAAATTCCTCTCGGTGATAGGTCACATCCACAAAAGGAGGGTTAAACTCCATCAACGGATCCATATGGTCAAATAAGGACCGGATATTTTGCCCCTTCAGTGGCGGTAAAACTTCAAATGAGAACAGTGTATCACCATTCGCCTTTTCAATATGTTCAGTTACTTTCATTATTTACCTGGCTCGTAGTCTAAAATTGGAGAAAGCCATTTCTCAACTTTCTCTTTCGAAGATGATTTTCGTTGTGCGTAATTAGTGACCTGATCTTCCCCGATATCCCCCACTCTGAAGTACCCGGATTGAGGATGAGAAAAGTAAAACCCGCTTACCGATGATGCAGGATACATCGCACATGATTCTGTGAGTTCGATTTCTGCATTTTTCTTTACATCCAGTAAATCAAAAAGTATGCGCTTTTCGGTATGGTCGGGACAGGCCGGATACCCGGGTGCAGGGCGAATTCCGGAATATGCTTCAGCTATCAATTGTTCATTGCTGAAGTTTTCTTCATCCGAATATCCCCAAAATTCTTTCCGTACCCGTTCGTGCATGCGTTCGGCAAAAGCTTCGGCCAGCCGGTCGGCTACGGCTTTTACCAATATCACATTATAATCGTCATTTACTTTCTCGTATTCCTTAATGATTGCCTCAATGCCCAAACCGGCTGTTACGGCAAAAAACCCGATATAGTCCGTTATTCCTGACTCTTTCGGAGCAATAAAATCTGCCAAGCAGGAATTTGACTGTCCGGCTCGTTTTTTGGTTTGCTGCCTGAGAAAGTGGAATTGGGTTATCTGCTTCGATCGTTTCTCATCGTCAAAGAGATGTACATTATCTGCATGACTATTTGCTGGATAGAAACCTATTACAGCCTTTGCCTGTAACCGGTTTTCTTTTACTATGCGATCGATGAGTGCCTGGGCGTCATCAAAAAGAGATTGTGCCTGCGTTCCTACTTCCTCATCTTCAAGGATATCCGGGTATTTTCCGGTAAGCATCCAGGTCCTGAAGAAAGGCGACCAGTCAATGTAGTTTCGAAGTTCAGAAATCGGGTAATCGTCAAAAACCCTGGTTCCCAGAAATGAAGGTCTGGGCGGTTCATATTCATTCCAGTCAATATCTATCTTATTGGCTTTTGCTTCTTCATATGTAAGCAGCTCCTTCTGGTTCTGCCGGCTTTCATGCTGCTTTCTAAGCTCTTCGTATTCCTTCTTCACCTCTATCCGAACTCCATTCTTCCGCTTTTCGCTGATCACATCTCCGGCGATGGAAACAGCTCTTGAAGCATCCAACACATGAATTATAGAGCCGTCGTATTCAGGATCAATTTTTACAGCTGTGTGGAGACGTGACGTTGTAGCTCCCCCAATCAGTAATGGCAAGTCCAACTTTCTTTTCTTCATCTCCCGTGCCACATGAATCATTTCATCAAGTGAAGGGGTAATTAACCCGCTCAATCCAATAGCGTCCACATTATGCTTTTCGGCTTCATCGAGGATCTTATCAGCCGGGACCATTACCCCAAGATCAACCACATTGTAGTTATTACAGGCCAGTACCACGCTTACAATATTCTTACCGATATCATGTACATCACCCTTAACGGTAGCCAGCAAAACTTTGGGCTGTTCGCTGGTGTCTTTGTTCTTAGCCTTTTCTTCCTCAAGATAAGGTGTGAGGTAAGCCACTGCCTGTTTCATCACACGAGCGCTTTTTACCACCTGCGGCAGAAACATTTTCCCGGAACCGAACAGGTCGCCCACTACATTCATCCCATCCATCAGCGGACCTTCGATTACTTCCAGCGGACTTCCGTACTTTTGACGAGCTTCTTCAGCATCCTCCTCTACATACTCATTAATACCTTTTACCAGGGAATGGCTTAAACGCTCTTCAACCGGTTTCTTTCGCCATTCATCATCGGTTTTCTTTCGGGATGAAGAAGACTCTCCTTTATACTCCCCGGCTATTTCGAGCAACCGTTCGGTAGCATCGTCTGTGCGGTCAAAGAGCACATCTTCCACTCGTTCCAGCAGGTCTTCCGGAATGTCATCGTACACTTCCAGCTGAGTCGGATTCACAATTCCCATATCCATGCCATGTTGAATACCGTGATACAGAAAAGCAGAGTGAATAGCTTCCCGTACCCGGTTATTCCCCCGGAATGAAAACGACACGTTGCTGACCCCGCCTATTACATGAGCTCCGGGTAAATTTTCACGAATCCATTTAGCAGCAAGAAAAAAATCGACTGCATTTCGCCGGTGCTCCTCCATTCCTGTGGCCACCGGAAATATATTGGGGTCTAAAATGATATCTGAAGGGTCAAAACCGGCTTCTTCTGTCAGAATTTTATAAGCACGTCCACAAATCTCTTTTCGTCGTGGTAAGGTATCGGCCTGCCCGTCTTCATCAAATGCCATACAAATAACCGCTGCTCCAAAACGACGTATGATCCGTGCTCTTCGTAAGAACTCCTCTTCTCCGTCTTTCAAGCTGATGGAATTCACCACGCCTTTTCCCTGTATGCATTTTAGCCCTGCCAGAATAACTTCCCACTTTGAGGAATCAACCATGACGGGGATTTTTGCAATGTCAGGATCAGAAGCTATAAGATTAAGGAAGTTGGTCATTTCCCGGACACTATCGAGCATTCCCTCATCCATATTCACATCCAGAATTTGAGCCCCGCCTTGTACCTGATCAAGAGCTACCTTCAGCGCATTATCATATTCTTTATTCTTTATGTAATTAAGAAAAGTTCTTGAACCCGTTACGTTTGTGCGCTCTCCGACATTTACAAAATTGGAGTCTTCAGTGATTACAAGGGGTTCCAGTCCGCTTAACTTCAGTGGAAGTGTCTTCATATTAAACAGCTACTGCCTCCGCCCTTTTTCGGGGGTTCGTATTTACGTGCCAGCTCAGCCATTTTCGAGATATGTGCAGGAGTAGTACCACAACAACCACCCAGAATATTCACCAGATTATCTTCCAAATATTTCTCCACTTCCCGCCCCATCAGCTCTGGACCCTGATCATATTCCCCAAACTCATTCGGAAGTCCGGCATTCGGGTAAGCACTGACAAAGAAATCAGACTTATCAGCCAAGTTTTGCAGATATGGTTGAAGTTGTTTTGCTCCCAGTGCGCAATTGAATCCAACACTTAGAATTGGAGCATGAGACACAGAGATCAAAAACGCTTCTACCGTTTGACCGGAAAGCGTTCTTCCCGAAGCGTCGGTAATAGTTCCGGAAACCATAATGGGTAACGATTCTCCCCGCTCATCAAATAACTCTTGAATGGCAAAAAGAGCTGCTTTAGCGTTCAGTGTGTCAAAAATAGTTTCTACAAGT